>CAZKYJ010000459.1:4536-4878 GCA_964556355.1 uncultured Verrucomicrobiales bacterium
GAGGAACTCAAGGCCGAATGGGGTCAGCCGATCCTTCCCGAGGCCGTCGACGCGCGCCTCGCCACCGGAGAGTTCGATGCCATCACCCTCGTGCATAACGAGACCTCGACCGGAGTTCTCAACCCGCTCCCCGAGATCGCCGAAGTGTTGCGGAAGTACCCCGATGTCGTCTCGATCGTCGATACCGTCTCCTCGTTCTCGACCGTTCCGACGCCGTTTGACGAACTCGGGATCGACGTCCTCCTGACCGGCAGCCAGAAAGCGCTCGCCCTCCCTCCCGGCATGGCACTCTTCACCGTCTCCGAGCGCGCCTACGAACGGGCCGCCGGCATCAACGACCGC
>CAZKYJ010000460.1:0-4845 GCA_964556355.1 uncultured Verrucomicrobiales bacterium
GGATCAGTCGCGCAGGCATATTCAATCAGGTTGCAATAGCCGTCGCCATCGGGATCGGCGTGGCTTCCCGAGACCAGCGGATCGAGTAGCTGCGAGGGCGCGAACTGAGCCTCCCGCCACGCCCCCATCGGGCTCGCCATGCGGATGGTCACGGGCAGCTCACCTTCAAGGGTGGTGGCGGCGATTAGCCCATTGCAACGCAACCCGATCAGCCCGGAACCCGAGGGGTGAAGCGAAACGGCTAGCGTGTTCTCCCCCGGCACTACCGCCGATGGAGGGATCGGTAGGCGGTAGGAGACCTCGCCGAAGACCTCGCCGGGAAGAGTCCGCCCCCTGAGCATGTAGCGATCGGGCTCCGCCCCCCCAAATCGATTCGGCAGCCGATCGATCTCCTCGCCATTGAGATAGACGATCGCACCGTAGGTGGCTGTGAGGAAGAGCGTGGCGGCCGACAGCCCCCCGCCGCCAGAACCTCCATCGAATGTTGTTCGAAAGTAGGCGGAAAAGCGGCGCGACTGCGAGGGCAGACCGATGTTGGTATCGATGAGCGGGCTGTCGCCATTGCCCATGAACCCCGTCCCCTCCGACCAAGCGGTATCATCGAATGCGGTGCCGAACCAGGTGGAGTGAAAGTCGGGGTCGGTGGTGCCGGGATCGATCCCATCCAAGGGATGCAGATACCGCCAAGTGGCGTCGCCCGCTACAAGCCCGTCCGCCCCGGAGTGCAGGCGAAGGACGAAATGATCATCACCCGTGAACGGTACGACGGGGGCAGCGTAGGTGACCGCACCCGATCCGAGCACAGGAGACAGTGCCACTTCGCCCCGGCTGGATCCAGGCCCGAGATCAAGCAGCATCCCCGCCGGGATCGGGAGATCGCTGGCGAAAGTCTCGGTGGTGACGAGGGTTGCAGGAAACGGGGGAACCGAAGTAACCGGCGCGACCGTCAGGGTGACAGTGGCGGGCGGTGACACCCCACCGGAGGTCTCCACGGTGTAGGTGAACGCGGTCGTCCCGACAAATCCGGACTCTGGTCGAAAGGTGAAGGTACCCGCCCCGCTGGAGAGCGAGAGAACTTCACCGCGAGCCGCGGAGTCGTCGATGGCCAACGCGACCACCTGATGATAGGGGTTTCCGTCGGGATCGAAGAGCCCATCGTTGTCGTAGAGCCCCCTTCCCTCCGCGCCCAAATCGAAGTCCGCTTCGGGCGGGATAAGGAACCAATCAGCGCGCGCGACCGGAGGAATGGCGGCTGCTTGGACGATGATATCGGCACGTGCTTTGGCCACGGGGGTGAGATCCAAGAAATCGACCCGGATCGCCAAATCGCTGCTGGTGGGCGCGGATGGGTTCAGATTGTTGTGCGCCGAGACAGCCAAGATGTGCCGACCGGCCTCGAGAAAAACATCGTCAACCCTGTGGGCGTTCAGTTGGAATTCGTGTGAGCCATCTGTCCACGCTTCAAAGCTGCCATCGACCACGAGGAAAAAGTCGTCGGGAGCGATGGCCAGCGCCTTGGCACCCCGCTCGTGGGAGCGGAGCAACTCGGCTGCATCGAGGTAGACGATGGCCGCATCGTCGCGCCGGATCGCCAGGTCGAGACGGTAGAGTCCGGTCTCCGGCACGGTGAATTCGGTGCGAAAATACGCAGAGTAGCGCATCCCCGATGGTGGGGTTTCGAAGGTAGAGTCTGGCGAATTCCCAGAAATGTCTCCGTATCCCATGAGGCCGACCGCCGGAATCCACGCCGAGTCGTCGAAACCCGGCCCCATCCAGGTCTGGTCGAAATCAGTGTCGACCACGTCGGGGGGAAAGCCAGACTGCGGCAGCAGGCCCCGCCACTGACTCGATGTGTCGAGGACGCGGATAGCAGCGCCCTGCTCGACCCGGTAGGTGAACGAGTCGCCGCCGAAGAAATTCGGGTGGGGCACGTAGACGAACCTCCCGTCCGGCTCGATTTCCACATCCCCGAACCGGGGGAGGACTGCCAGAGTCACCGCCCCCGTCGCACCGTCATTGGCAAGGAGCCCGGGCGGATTCCCCCCACTCCCGTCAGCACGAAGGACATCGCCCTGCGAGATCGAAAAGTGATCATCGACCGGCGCCTGCGCCAGGACTGGAGAAGTGAAGCCAAGACATAAGAGCGCCAGGACGACGGCGCGGGAGGAAGGCATCAGGGGGGACTGACGTTTCAGAATGAAAAAAGTCAAAATCGCCAGACCCGCCGAATCAGCACGGGTCAATGTGAGCGGGCCGGCGGAGGAACGGGATGAGAAACGTGACACCGACCTGCAGCGCCGCAATGCTCAGGTAGATGGCGGTGACCGAGAGGTGGGCGTCCAGCCAAGAGGCCAGCTTGGTGCCCGCGGTCATCGAGAGGTTCAGCACGGCCATGTAGGCGGTGAACTGGGTGGCCGCAATTCTCGGGTGGGCGACTCCCATGAAAATGGCGAACGAGGCGACCGCCACCACGCCAACGAGGAAGGTCTCGGTGAGGATGTATCCCGAAAGAAAACGCTTGTCCGCCCAGAAATCGGGCAGCAGGGCGAAGGCGACCCAGGTCCCGGCGAGGAGCAGCGCGCTGATGACCGCGGTGCGGTGGGCACCGAACGCCGAGGAGAGGAATCCCCCCGCGAGGGCTCCCGCCAGCCCGAGCCAGACCCCCCCGCTCCCCAGGGCGATGTACTGCTCCTCGCTCCACCCGAGCTCCCGCGTGGCGAGGACGAGCGGGATGACGGCCACCACGCCGGTAGGAATCTTCAACAGGCCGGCATAAACCAGCGCGAGCGCGGCGGCGGGGCCGGAGCAAAGGGCCGCCTTCGCGCCGGAAAGGAACTCACCGACGGCCGCTCCAAAGCCCCGGGGGCGCGGGGCGTCCGTTCCCGGGTGGCCCCGGCGGGGCCAGAAGGAATCCCCAGGTCGCTCGCGGACGAGCAGCGGGACGAGCATGATGGCGACGAGGAGTCCGCCGAGGGTCGCGATGGCTGCGGGGAGACCGAACCGGAGCGAAATCCAACCGCTGAGGGCACCGCCGAGAAATGTCCCGAGGTAGCTAGAACCGTACATCAACCCGTTGGCCGATCCCCGCTCCCGCTCCGCCAGGATGTCGACCGCCAAGGCATCGGTCGCGACGTCCTGCATGGAGGCGAAGACGTTGTGGACGAAGATCAGCCCGGCGAGGAGCCTGATGTTGTCCCCCAGATCGGGGACGAGAACCATGCCGGAAAGGGTCACCGCCATGAGCGCCTGCGCCAAAAGGATCCAAGGGCGACGGCGCCCCATCGAGGGAAGGCCGAAGGCGTCGATAAACGGCCCCCAAAGCCACTTGAACGCCCAGGGGAGCGAGGTCATGGCCGTCACCGTTGCGATCGCGGATGTCGAGGCTCCCCGCGAGGCAAGGAAGGCGACGAGGGCGATGGTGACAAAGCCGAAGGGGATTCCCTGGGCGAGGTAGAGCACGCAGAGAACGAAGAGTCTGAGAGGTCTGTTTTCGGAGAGGAACACGGAGGCGGCAAGGGCGGCCGAGGGCCGCGCACCTTAGCACCACCCGGCCGGGACGGGAGCAAAAGGTGTGCCCGGGAACGCCCACCCGAGAAACCATTGCGCGCTTTGCCGCCGGCCGGTGAAAGTTCGGCACGGAAAGCTGCCGTAGTCTCGCATACCCCGATGCGCCCCCGATACCTCCTCCTGCTGCTCGCCTTTTTCGCGATTCCCTCCGTGGGTGCCAGTCCCCCGAACGTCGTCGTCATCCTCGCTGACGACCAGGGATGGGGCGACCTGAGCAGCAACGGGAACACGAATCTCGCCACCCCAAATATCGATTCGCTGGCCCGCGACGGAGTCGTGTTCGACCGCTTCTACGCCTGCACGGTCTGCGCGCCGACCCGCGCCGAATTCTTTACCGGACGCTACTTCCTCCGCACGGGCGTCACCGGGGTGAGCACCGGAGACGAGCGGCTCAACCTTGATGAATCAACCGTGTTCGAGGCCTTTAAAGCAGCGGGATACGCCACCGGCACCTTCGGGAAGTGGCACAACGGGATGCAGTTCCCCTACCACCCGAACGCCCGTGGCATCGACGAGTTCTACGGGTTCTGCTCCGGCCACTGGGGCCAGTATTTCGATACCGTGATGGATCACAACAACATGCTCGTGCGCGGCGAGGGGTTCATCATCGACGACCTCACCAACCACGCCATGGCCTTCATGGAAGAGAACCGCGAGAAGCCGTTCTTCTGCTACCTTCCCTACTGCACGCCGCACTCGCCGATGCAGGTGCCCGATTCGTTCTATGAGAGGATCGCGGACAAAGAATTCGCCCGGCACCACCGCGATCCGGGCAAGGAGGACGATGGCCACCTCCGCGCGGCGCTAGCCATGTGCGAGAATATCGACTGGAACGTCGGTCGCGTATTGGAGAAGCTGGACGCGCTCGGCCTCGCGGAGGACACCGTCGTGATCTACTTCAGCGACAACGGGCCGAATGGGTGGCGCTGGAACGGCGGCATGAAGGGCAAGAAAGGATCGACCGACGAGGGTGGCGTCCGCGTGCCATTTCTCGTGCGCTGGCCGGGCAAGATCCCGGCCGGCAAATCCGTGCCGCAGATCGCCGGCGCCATCGACCTGCTGCCGACGCTCACCGATCTTGCGGGCATCGACCGCGTCGGCGACAAACCGCTGGACGGCCGGAGCCTGAAGCCCCTGCTGATGGGGGAGGAGACCGACTGGCCGGAACGGGCGATCATTTCCGGGCGTCACGGGGGTGGCAAGGCGTCCGTGCGGAGCCAGCGGTTCCGGCTCGACCTCGACGAGACGCCGGGCGATGCCAGCCGCGTCTGCCTGCCG
>CAZKYJ010000461.1:0-2076 GCA_964556355.1 uncultured Verrucomicrobiales bacterium
TCAACGAGGTCCGCGCGGTGGAGAGCGACACCTACACCCCCGTGGCCGAAAGCGAGCGCGGCGAGGTCAAGATCATCGGTGCCGAGATCGATGCCGCCTACCTCACCAAGCTCGAGGACGTCCTCCTCCAGCCCGAACTCCTCGAGAAAGCCACCGACCTCAAGGTCGTCTTCACCCCGGTCCATGGCACCGGAGGTGTCCACGTTCCCACCGTCCTCGAGCGCCTCGGCTTCAATTTCTTCACCGTCCCCGCGCAAGACGTCCCCGACGGGCGATTCCCCACCGTCAAATCCCCGAACCCCGAAAACGCCGAGACCCTGACCGCCGCCATCGCCCTCGCCGAGGAGAAGGGCGCGGACATCGTCCTCGCCACCGACCCCGACTGCGACCGCCTCGGCGTCGCCGTCCGCGATCGCGGAGGCGAGATGAAACTCCTCACCGGCAACCAGATCGGCTCGCTCATGGCCTGGTACCGCACCAAGACGTTTTTCGACCTCGGCATCCTCGATGACGGGAACAAGAAGAACGCCGTCATCATCAAGACCCTCGTCACCACCGACCTCCAGCGCGCCGTGGCCGAGCGCTATGGCGTCCCCATGGTCGAAACCCTAACCGGCTTCAAATACATCGGCGCCAAGCAGAAGAAGTACGAGGAGATGCTCGACGCGGACACCCGGGCGCGCTACCGTTCGCTCACCACCGCCGAGTCCCGCGACGCCCACCTCGCCGCCGGCAAGTTCTTCATCTTCGGGGGCGAGGAGAGCTACGGCTACCTCGGGTCAGATTTCGTCCGGGACAAGGACGGGAATGCCGCCGTCATCATGTTCGCCGAACTCGCGGCCTACGCGAGCTCGCGGGCCCTCACCCTCATCGAGCTGATGGACGAGGTTTACGCGGACTTCGGCTACTACCTGGAGGACCAGAAGAACCTCCAGTTCGAGGGGGCCGCGGGCGTCGAGGAGATGCGCCGCATCGCCACTTCCTACAGCGAGCATCGCCCCACCGAGGTCGACGGCTCTGCCGTCACCGAGGCCAGCGACTACGGGGTCGATGATTTCAAAGACGCCGAGGGCGACGCGATCCCGAAAGAGAAAATGCTCATCATCAAGCTGGCCGACGGGCGTTCCTTCGCCGTCCGCCCCTCCGGCACCGAGCCGAAAATGAAATTCTATCTCTTCGGCAACAAACGGCCGGCCCCCGGTGAGAAATTCACCCCCGATGAACTCGCCGGCGCGAAAAGGGAAATCGCCGCTTCCCTCGTGTCCCTCTGGAACTGGATCAACGAAGACATGGAAGCCCGCCTGGCCTAGCGGGGTGGGGGCGCTGGTCTCACACCGGTCCACCTCATCACCCGTCGCGTATTCAGTGTGCTCCGTGGACACCCCATCCCGATGATCCGCGTGCTAGCCGCCATGGTCGCGGGAATCGTCCTCGGCCTCGCTTTCCCCGGCACCAACATCGAGCCGCTCGTCTGGTTCCGTCTCCCCATCCTCCTCGGCGCCATCTGGTTCCGCCGCTCGCCTCCCCGCCGCAAGGCCAGCCCCCTCAAGCGCGGCGCCGCCCTCGCCTACCTGAGCGGCCTCACATTTTTCACCATCAGCCTCTTCTGGCTACGCGAGGTCATCCCGGCCTGGTGGAACCCGGTCCTGCCGCTCGCGCTCGCGCTCTACCTCGCGCTCTACTTCGCGGCCTTCGGGGCCGTCGCCGCGACCGCCGGACGCCCCCGCTTCAACTTCGAAGGCTCCCACCTCTTCGCCAACTCGCTAGCCAACCTCCGCGCCGCCCTCGTCAACGCCTCCGCCTTCACCTTCCTCGAGTGGCTTCGTGGCGTCGCTTTCACCGGCTTCGGGTGGAACGGCCTCGGCGTCGCCCTCTGGAAGAACGCCACGCTCATCCAGATCGTCGACGTCATCGGGGTCACCGGTCTCGCCTTCCTCATCGTCTTCGTCTCGTCGGTTGGCACGGGCCTCGGATGGCGGCTCTTCTGCGAGTTCCGTGGCCGCCGGCTCCGCCCCCACCTCGACTTCGCCGCCGCCGTCCTCCTCGTCATCGGGACGTTCTTCTACGGCTTCGGAC
>CAZKYJ010000461.1:2086-4840 GCA_964556355.1 uncultured Verrucomicrobiales bacterium
GAGCGACTACCCGGTCGACGACCCCGATCCCGTCGAGTTGCGGACTCTGATCCTCCAGCTCAACATCCCCATCGAGACCAAATGGGATCCCGCGAGCGAAGACGCCATCTACCGCGACTACGCGGCCCTGACTGACGCCTACACCGCCACCACCGACTACGATCTCGTCATCTGGCCCGAATCGGCCATCCCGCGGCAGATCTATGACCCGGTCAGCATCGGCTTCCTCGACTCCGTCCTCGCCAAGGGTGACTTTTCGCTCATGCTGGGCGCGAACGAAAACGCGCTCGACGGAGGCTTTTTCAACTCCGCCGCCCTGCTTCGCAACGACTTCTCATCGGCCAAGATCTACCGGAAGATCCACCTCGTTCCCTTCGGCGAGTACATCCCCCTGCGCGGTGCTTTCCCTCCCTTCGCCTGGGTTGCAGGCAACCTCATCCCCTGGGATTTCTCGGCGGGATCCTCGACCGAACCCCTCCCGCTCGCGCGGGGCGAGGGCGTCGAACTCATCCCGGCCATCTGCTTCGAAGACACCCTCGGCCGCCAGCTGCGCCATTTCGTCCGCGACACCCCCCAGCTCGTCGTCAACATCACCAACGACGGATGGTTCCGCCAGAGCGCCGGGTCCGAGTGCCACCTGGCCAACGCCATATTCCGCCCCATCGAACTCCGCCGCCCCATGGCGCGCGCCGCCAACACCGGGATCTCGTGCATCATCGACGAAACCGGCAGCCTCTACGACCGCCGCGCCAACGACGGGTTCCAGCGCCTCATCGCCGACCCGGACACCGGATCCCCCTCCACCACCGGTGCCCTCCCCGCCACGCTCCACCTCCCCCGCTCCCCCGAACGCACCTTCTACGCCGACCACGGCGATCTCTTCTCCTACTGCATGGGCGGCCTCGCCCTCGTGCTGGTCGTCGCCCACAGCCGGAGGCATGCTGCCGGACGACAACGGGGCGAGACCTCCGACTAGCCCCGCAGCCTCCGGTCAGGCATGACGGACGTCGGCCGTCCCCCTCGCCCGTCACTCTCCCGCCGCCCAGACGATCGCGTTGGTCAGGAGGCGGACGAACGGCTCGGAAGCAAAATCCTCCACATGCCCGAGTGAGGTGTAGAAAACCCGTCCACCAGCGGCGCTTTCATTCGTCCACGCCACCGGCTCGGGCTGCTCGACCGTCTCGGCGGTTCCCTCGAGCAACAGCGTCGTCTTCTCGCCGATGGGTGCGTTCCGGTAGAGCGATCCCCCGGTGGTAAAGGCGGCGTCCTGCGGCAGTCACTCCAAAATCGGGTGGTCGCCCGGCGCGCCACCGGACACGTAGGCCTCGGTCGCCAGCCCGTTGCCGTAGTGGTTCTGATAGTTTCCCCCGAGCACCTCGGCGTCGAACTCCGGCCAGACTCCGTGCGCCTCCGGTGGCGCGCCCTTGCGGAGCGCGAACGCGTGGCTCGCCGTGCGGATGCCCACCACCGGCTTACCGGAGGCAACGTGGGCGCGCACTTCGTCAAGCTGATCGGTCGGCAGCGTCCGGCGCCGCACCGAGACGACGAGCAGGTCGGCAGCACCGAGCCCACCGATCCCCGGAAAGCGGTTCGGATCATCCTCCAGGCCCAGGGCGTAGTCGATATTGAACCGGTCAGCCAGGTGGCGTTCCAAAAATTCGGGGAGCGTCCGACCGGTCTCGTACTCGTCTTCCCCGATCATGGCAAGCAGCCGACTCCGGGGATCCTCCGCAAACTGGAAGGGCGCACCGCCCAAGATCTGGTCGCTGCTCACCGAGGGACAGACCCGCTGCTCGATGTGGGCAACGACGAGGTCGGTGCCCTGGAAATGCCCGACGAACGGGCGCATCGCCGGGTTGTACATGGTGTCGGTCAGGTCGCGGACGAGGACGACATTCTTCCCGCTGCGCGAGAGCTGCCGGAGCCCGAACGGGCGCCCCAAGACACACATGTTGAGGTGAACGCCAGCCACCATGACATCGTCGATCCCCCGCGCGGCCAGCAGGTTCCACACCTCGTCGCCCTTGTCGGTGAGCGCGTCTTTGCTCGGATCTACCGTGATGCTGGCAATCTGCTGCCGCCACGGCCGCTCCGGGTTCCGCCCCTCGCTCTCCAGCACCGCCATCCAGGCGGCCTTCTCCGCAGGGGTGTCGTCCTCGCCTCCGTCGGAGTGATCGATCGGATAGCCGGTCGCCTCTTCGTCGGCATCCTTCCAGTGGCACCACGTTCCGATCGATTCGGGGAGGTCGGGAGCCGGCGGTGCTGCCATCGCCCGCGCGCGCGCCGGGTGACCCTCGTAGTGCCCCATGGTGTCGGATGGCGCATGGATCACCAGACCGCCCCCCGCCCGCACCGCCGCTGCCAGCGCTCCGATCCGCGGAGCCAGCTCCGCCGTCCGCCGGGCGGCGTTACCGGAGTGATGGGAATCCCACATATCGCAAATGATCAGAGCCGACTTCGCCAGATCCCACGTCTGCGCCTCCTGCGCGACCAGCCCGGACTCCGCATCGCGCGACTGCAAGCACAGCTCCACGTTGGCGGCAGGGGCGACCGGGAGGCCGATTGCCGCAGCCGCGATGAAAACCGAGATCGATGGAAGGTTCATCGTTCACCCTCGCGCCACCGCTTCGCAAATTCTATGAAAATCTCCCCCGCACCGCGCCGGGCTAGGGTCCGGCGCAGCCTCGGCCGGCGCTCGGTCTCCTCATCCGCACTCTCACCGACGAGAAAGCGGCAGCCGTGGCCCGTGTATTC
>CAZKYJ010000462.1:0-4837 GCA_964556355.1 uncultured Verrucomicrobiales bacterium
CAGACTACGACGAGGACGGCGACGCGGATCTCTACCTGGCCAATGACTGGGCCCCGGACCACCTGTTCCGCAACGATGGGCACGGGCGGTTCGACGACGTGACCGCGGAGTCCGGAGTGGACCTCTATGGTTTCGGCATGGGCGCCAGCTTCGGCGACTACGACCAGGACGGGCACCAAGACCTCTACGTGACAAACATGTACAGCAAGGCGGGGCGGCGGATCCTCTCGCGTTTCGACGGGGTCGGGAGTGACTACCTGAAGTCGGTCGACGGCAATGTCCTCTACCGACAGGGGAGGGACGGGAAGTTCGCCCGCGTTTCCGGCTTAGAGCCGCCAGCGCTAACCGTCGCCGAGGCGGGCTGGTCGTGGGGCGGGCAGTTTGCCGATCTCGACAACGACGGTGACCTCGATATCTACGCGATGAGCGGCTACTTCACGGCACCGGCAGAGGTCGCGTCGGAGGTGGACTTGTGAAGCAACCTCTGGCGCACGGTCGTGCGCACGGATAAGACCTTGGCGAAAGACGCGGTGAACTCGTCGCCGGACTGGCAGCGGAGCGAGATCGCGGGCGCGGACGATGCGCGCATCGACAGCCGCCTCCAGGATGGCGAGACCATCGTCGATGGCCGGCCGGCGGTTCACTCGCTGAGTGGCCACGAGCGCAATCACCTTTTCATCAACGAGGGGGCGGGAAGCAAGTTCACCGATCTTTCGGGGCTCTCCGGCCTCGACACCGATGCCGATAGCCGGTGCTTCGTGCGGCTCGACTACGACCGCGACGGCTGGCAGGATATCGCCCTGGTCAATGCCAACGTGTCGCCGCTCCAGCTCTACCATAATGATATCGCTCAGCTCCCGGGGGCGGAGGCCGGCGTCATCGCCATCCGTTTCGAAGGCGGGAACACGACGGATGCCGTGTCCGATTTGAGCAACCGGGACGGCTACGGTGCCATGGTCGAGGTCGCGCTGCCCGACGGGTTGATCCTCAAACGTGAGCATCGTTGCGGCGATGGCTATGCCGCGCAGAACAGCGCAACGATGCTGGTGGGCATCGGCCAGAGCGCGGCCGCCGATCGCATCACGGTACGTTGGCCGTCCGGGAGAGAATCCACCGTCGAAAATGTGGCGGAGGGGACGCTGATAACCGCCTACGAGAACCGGGAGGCGGGCGCCTTCGTCTCGGAGCCCTACCGGAGCGCCCGTAGTTCGCTCCCCGCGCCCGCGCCCGCGCCCGCGAGAGACCCGTTCCCCCTCGCTCGGAAGCTCCCTGGCAAGATCCAGATTTACACGACCACCGCCACCTGGTGCGCCGCCTGCGTCGGCCATCTTCCCGCCCTCGCACGCCTGCAGGACGACCGGGTCGCGCTCTTCGGCGTCCCGGTCGATCTCGAGGATGATGCCAGCAGGCTCGCCGCCTATGTCGAGAAGACCCGACCGCCCTACGAAATGCTTTCCGCAACCACCGCGGCGGATCGCCAGGCCGTCACCACGTTTCTAGCGAACGCATTGCACACCGCGAACCCGGTTCTGCCCTCGACGGTCGTCACCGATGGCGAAGGGAAGGTGCTGGCGGTGACGCCCGGGGTGCCCTCGCTGTCCGAGGTGCGGAAATGGCTCCACTAGCGGAGTTTTCGTGCCATCTCATCCCTTCTGCAACCTTCGCGTGCTTTCAACGAACCCATAATTTTCGTAGCCTATTGAATCATCTCCGTTGATTTGTTTCGGGGGGTGACGATTATTATGGCGATGACAGAATTGGCAGTGGCAGGGAGGAAGGTGGCGTTGCTTATGGGCGGGCCGGGAAGTGAGAACCATGTTTCGATGAAGTCTGGCGAGAGCGTGCGGACGGCGCTAGAGGCTGCCGGTGCGCAGGTGGTCGATGTCGTGGTCACCACCAACGATTTTGTGATTCCCGAGGGCGTCGATCTGGCGTTCAATGTGATTCACGGAACCTTCGGGGAGGACGGCGAACTCCAGGAGCGATGCGAAGCGAAAGGGGTCGCCTACACCGGCGCCGGTGTCGAGGCGAGCCGGCTGGCGTTCGACAAGATCGCGAGCAAAGAGCGGTTCGTTGCCGCCGGTGTCCCGACGCCCGCCTACGAGGTGCTTGAACTGACCGGCTCCGCGGCCCCCACGCTTCCGCTGCCGCTGGTCGTGAAGCCGCCACGCGAGGGTTCCAGCGTTGGGGTGCACATCGTCAAAGATCCGCTCCAGCTCGCTACGGCGATCGCCGATGTCGCCCAGTACGGCTCCCAGGCGCTGGTGGAAGCGTTCGTGCCCGGTAAGGAACTGACGGTGGGAATCCTCGACGACCAGGCGCTTCCGATCGTGCACATCTGCCCGCGATCCGGCTTCTACGACATGAACAATAAGTATCCGTGGGCGGGCGGTGGAGGCGGCTCCGACTACTACTGCCCCGCGGATCTCGATGCCGAGCTGACCCGCGCAATCCAGGATGCCGCCCTCGCTGCCCACCGCTGTTTGGGGGTCGAAATCTATTCGCGGGTCGATGTCCTGCTCGGCGATGACGGGTCGATCAACGTTCTCGAAGTGAACACCATTCCCGGGATGACCGAAAGCAGCCTCCTTCCGAAAGCCGCCGCCGCAGTTGGTATTGACTTTCCCTCCTTGTGTTCCAGAATTGGTGAGCTTTCTTTGAAATTACGGAAACCTGAATGAATCCGCGCCACGCTGCCCGACGATCGCGCCCGCCATCAAACCGCCGCCTCAAGCGCGGCCAGAAGGTGAGAGATCAATGGCACGTACTCGATGTGGCGACCCAATCAACGAAGGAACGCCGCCACCGGCGCCGGAACCAGACCCGGCTACTCCTCAAGGTAGCAGGGCTTTCGATTCTTCTCGTGGCAACGGCGGCCGGCGGCAAGAGTGTCATCGGTCGCGCGCTCTACGGTCGCGACGCCTCGGGCGCCGCCGGTGGAGGGGTGAGACCGGCGGGCGATGTGCCCGCTGCCGACGGCATCGGTGGCGTGCGGCTCGCCACGATCGCCGTCCGCACCAATGGCTCCCTCACCCGGGCGCGAATCCTCAAGGAGGCGGGGGTGGAAGAGGGGCACAACCTTCTGAAAATCGATCTCGACGCCGTCCGTTCCGCGCTGGTAGCCATGCCGCAGGTCGCCGCCGCCGATGTCTCCCGGGAACTTCCAGACAAGCTCTCCATCACCATCGACGAGCGGATCCCGCTCGCCTGGTTGAGCTGCCCCCTCAACGGGGTGCACGCACTCACTTCCCAAGACGGGTTCTTGCTCGACACCGCGGGCCACATTTTTCGCTGCGAGTCGCTGTTGCGCGAGTACATGGCGCTCCCCATCATCCACGTCGGCGGCGCCTGCCGGATCAAAGATGGGGCGAAAGGGGATTCCGAAGCGATGCGTGCGGCGATCGAAATCCTCCGCCTGACACGGGAGAGAATGCCCCGTGGCGTCTGGGAGGTGAAGGAGGTGGAGGTCGTCTCGGAGTTCGCGCTCCGTGCGAGATTTCACAATGACGCGGAAATCATCTTCGGTGTCCGGGATCTCGAGCGCCAGTTCGACGATTTCCGGACGGTGTCGGACTACGCTGCGTCAGTCGACAAACATCTCGCGACCCTCAATCTTCTCGTCGAACGCAATATCCCCGCCACGTTCTTCGACTTCCAACAGCGCGACCTCGACTCCCTTCGCCCCGAGGGCCAAGCGCAGCTGCCGATCCCGTCCGAACCCGCGCGATCCGTGCCCACCGACCGGCGAACGCAGCAGGTGCGGGGAATCCTAGGCGGCACCTGAGCCCCGCCCGGGCACCGCGTCCATCCCATCCAACAACCCGATTCTTCGACCCGAACCGAACCTTCCCCCGCTACCAGCCGCTCCCCGAAAAAGAATGCCAAGATCTAACATCTACGTCGGTCTCGAGATCGGCACGTCGAAAGTATGCGTCGTCGTCGGCGAAGTGCGCGGCGATGGTGCCATCAAGATCCTCGGCGTCGGCACCGCACCCTCACGCGGTGTCAGAAAAGGCGAGATCGTCGATTTTGACACCGCCCAGACCTGCCTCCACGACGCCCTCGTCCGCGCCGAGGACAAGAGCGACGTGATGATCCGCAACGTGTTCTTGGCGGTGACCGGCCCCCACGTCGAGAGCCTCAACAATCGAGGGTGCATCCGCATCCCCGAGGAACAGAACGAGATCACCTATGATGACCTTGAAGAGGTCAAGGAGATCGCCCGTGATGTGAACGTGCCGAGCGACAACGTCTTCCTTCACAGCATCATCCGGCATTATTACGTCGATGGCGGAGAAAAAGTTCTTAACCCTGTCGGTATGATGGGTGGGCGTCTTGAGGCTGATTATCATATTATCCATGGGCTGCGCAGTCGGATCCAGAACACGATCCGTTGCGTCCGCGAGATCCCCCTGGAGGTTGAGGATGTGATTTTCGCGCCCATCGCCGCCGCGCAGGTCATGCTCAGCCGGGAGAACAAGGAACAGGGTGCGCTCGTCATGGACATCGGAGGGGGGACCACCGACTACGTGCTCTACGCGGAGGGATCGGTGGCCCAGTCCGGATCGATCGGGATCGGGGGCGACCATATCACGAACGATATCTCGATCGTGATGAAGCTTCCGTCCGCCCGGGCGGAGAAGTTGAAGGTCGATCACGGCAGCGCCATCGTCGATCCCGAATCGGCGGACGATGTCATCTTCCTCGACGAGGACGCCAGTTTTGCCGGACGCGAGATCGAGAAGAACCTGCTCCACGAGGTCATCCATATGCGGGTGCGCGAGAGCTTCGAGCACGTCCGGACGCAGCTTGAGGCGAGCGGACATTTCGGCCGGGT
>CAZKYJ010000463.1:0-4837 GCA_964556355.1 uncultured Verrucomicrobiales bacterium
GAGGACGACATCGTAGTCGTACTGCGTCCGCACGAGCGAGTCCGGCGGGCTGTTGGGGTGGTAGGAGCAGGTCAGCCCCCGTTCCGTGGCCCGGGTGGAGACGTTGTTGATGTTCCGGGCGATGTTGAGTCGACGGCGCTGGAGATCCTTGGCCCGTCCGCTCGGGAGCGTCACCGTTCCCAGCATCGAGCCGGGGAAATGCTGGAGCAGGTCCATCGTGAAATCGGCCGCCTCGCGCTCCGCGGGAGTTTCCTCCTCGTTGTCCCAGGCACAGACGAGAGCCAGGCCCGCCAGCTCCATGTCGTGTTCCTGGAGGGTATCCTTGAGCTTGATCGGGTCGCAGAAATCACCCAGCCAGTACTTGGAGCAGGCGAGGGCGCTTTCCGAGATCTCGAGAACCATGGGCTCGATTCCGGTGAAGCCCGCCTCCGAGGCCACCTTGATCATGTGATCCAGCTTGTTGTCGTAGCCCTTCCCGGTTCCCTGCATGAACCAGGTGTAGACTTCCGATCCGAATTTGATTTTCGACATAGCGATTCAGGGATGTTTTTCGTTGGAGATTGAGATGGGCGAACCGATGTCCCCCGCGGAGTCTAAGGAGTAAAACCTGAAAGCGAAAAGGTCAAAGGTGGGGTTTCGGACAAACGCGTATCACTTTCCGAAGGACTCGTCGTCCTCCGGATCCCGCGAACGCCCCGCCAGTTCGCCCTCGATCCGGTTCAGCACGCCGAGGGACTCCCGCTGGAGCGCGAGGCTTTCCTCCACCGCTCGACGATACGTCCTGAGCACCCGGAAACAGACCACGAGCAGGGCGAGGAGGATCCCGATCCACCCGAGATAGAAAATCCAGGCGAGAGCGACCTCCCAGGTTCCGGGCTCTTGTGAATCCATGGCACCGCTTCCGGGGCATCCCGGCTTTCGGAAACCGCCTCCGACCTCAGTGCGCCTTGAGCCACTCGTGCACGCGGGGATTGAAGTCGTCCAGCTTCTCCCAGTGGAAGGCGTGTCCCGCCCCCTCGTAGAAATGGGAGTCGCTGTTCGGGATTCCCGCCGCGACCTGCTCCCCCATCCAGAGCGGGGTGAAGATGTCGTCCCTCCCACCGATCACGAGACAGGGCGCCGAGATACTGCCGAGCTGGTCGACGACGTCGTGGTTGACGCAGGCGGCCGCCTGTCCGCGCAACCCGTGCAAGGGCTGCGGAACGGGGTTCGCGTCGAAATCATCCCGACCCGAGACCATTCCTTCGTAGGCCTCGTCGTTGTCCCAGAACGGCTTCGTGAAGATGAGCAACTGGATCCACTCCATGAACTGCTTGTTGTCGAGATGCGCCTTGCAGGCCTTCATGTGCTCGAAGATGGATTTCGCGTAGCGATCACTCGACGCCCAGGAACACATCAGGACCGCGCTCTGCACCTTGTCGGGATGGCGGAGGCAGAGTTGCTGCGCGATGATCGATCCCATGGAACAACCGACGACCCGCGCTTTCTCGATTCCCAGCGCTTCCAGCAGGCCCGCGTAATCGTCCGCCATCATCTCGCTGGAATAATCGCCGACCGGCTTGTCGGAGAACCCGACGCCTCGGTTGTCGGGCATGATGCAGCGGAACGATTGGCTCCATTCTTCCGCGTGAGCCTCCCAGACCTCGCCCCGGGCGGTGATTCCCATGATGAGGAGCAGCGGATCGCCCTCCCCCTTCTCTTCGTAGAACATCTGGATTCCGTTGCTTTCGACGTATGGCATGACTGGGATTTTCGGTGGTGGTTTCGAAGGCAGAAGAAACCACGCTGCCGCGCGGGATGTCCAGAACAATCCGCCGATTCGCGGAGGCCGATCGAATCCGGAGTCGGGACACCTCCCGATCCCCGGGTCCCCGGTCCACCGGGACTCCGAAACCGGCGCGGAAAAACGAGATGGAGAGCCGCTTCTTAGGCAAAATTCGCGCTCATTCTCCAAAAACTTTCCACGTGAGTCCCACGGGAATCTCGCCTTCAAAACCATCCTCTCCTTGAAGCACAATGACTTGGATCACTTTTCACCCCCATGGAGGAAATTATAGCGTTACGAATCTGTCACGGGAATCCCCCCCTTTGTCACACAAAAACAGTTGCTCATTATCAACGGATAAGGAGAATGCCCTGTCAGCGATTGATCCGCCGGAACCGCGGTGTCGGAAACGTAACCAACGTCCATTGGATCGACAGTTGATCACCCATTACCAGCTGATCACTGACAATCATCAATCCATACTCAATGACACACTCAAAATTCTTCACAAAACTGGTTACCGGTGCGGGAGCCGCGGCAATGCTCGCTGGCGGATCTCTCGTGGCTGGTGATTACGGGAAGGCCATCATCGACGACAAAGTCCCGATCGAGCCCTGGACCTTCTGCGACATCTTCGACATGAGCACGCTCTACGAGAGCGACTCCGGATTCATCCGCGAAGTGTCCCTGAACGGCCGCTACCACGGTCAGGCGATCTCCCAGACGGAGACGATCGACAGCACGATCAACGAAGGCTACCACAACTGGCAGCACCGCCGCTTCCGTCTCGGAATGGATATCGCCTTCGCCGGCGACGTCACCCTGAAGACTTCCGCGAACATCTCCAACGGTTCCGGAACCGGCACCGGGCTCACCCGCGGACCGTTCTTCGACAACTGGGACGAATTCTACTTCGACTGGGAGCCGAAGGGCGAAATCCTCCAGTACATCCAGATCGGTAAGCAGAAGCAGAAGATCACCCGCGAATTCAGCACTTCCTCGAAGCAGATTCTCACCGTCGAGCGTGCCTCCATCACCAACGAGGTGGCCGACCAGAAGCCCTGGGGAATCACCATCGGCGTCGAGGCCTTCGGGATCGACCACGAGTTCGGCGGCTGGATCACCGGTGCCTATGAGGCCGGATTCGGCGAGTGGGGCAACTACGAGCAGAGCCGTGGCAGCTTCACCTACCGCGCCAGCGCTCCGATCACCGACGCGACCGAGCTGTTCTTCGACTACGCCTTCGTGAACAACTCCGGCGGCTGGGTCAGCAGCGGCGGCAGCCATGTCGCGGTCGACTTCGCGGCGAACTACGAGCACACCATCGCCATCGGGTCCGAGTCCGAGTGGGGCCGTCTCGGTCTCATCACCGACCTCATCTTCGCGGCGAACCGCGAGTTCGAGGGCAACTCCTCCTGGGGCGGCGAGCTTGACATCCCGGCCGGCGACGACACCTGGGGCCTCGTGATCATGCCCTACTACGACATCACGGAGAAGCTCCAGTTCGTCTTCCGCTACGCCTACATGGACCAGGGAGAGCAGCAGCGCACCCAGCGCTTCAGCGAGACTCCCTTCTCGGATGACTACCAGTACTACCGCCTCAACGTGGAGAACTACCACACCCTCTACGCGGGCCTCAACTACTACATCTGCGACCACAACCTCAAGCTGATGGCGGGCTACGAGTACGCCACGGGTGACCTCTTCGGTGCTCCCGGCGACGTCGACTCCAACACCTGGATGTTCGCGGTCCGCACCTACTTCTAGGATTGCCTTTCAATCGAACTTCCGCGGAAGCGGAAAACCCTTGGTGAAAAGGGCGGGACTTCGGTTCCGCCCTTTTTTTGTCGCCTCCTCCCCGGTCCTGTCGGATAGTTCCGCGGAACAGATCCCATGAAAGAGAGAGAACCCCGCGCCTCCGCCTCCACCAGCCTGAAGGTGGGCAATTTCTTCGCCCGGCACGCCAAGGAACTCTCGATGAAGCTCGTCGGCAGCAAGGCCGGCTACGAGCGCAAGATCCTCGAGCCGACCATCAACCGGCCCGGCCTCGCCCTTTCCGGGTTCTACAAGTACTTCGCCCTTCACCGCATCCAGGTGATCGGCCTGGCGGAACGCTCCTACCTTCGCCATCTCAACGAGAGCAACGCGGAGAAGCGGTTCTCCGACCTCTGTCGACAGAATATTCCCTGCATCGTGGTCAGCCGGAACCAGGACCTTCCCCCCAACCTACTCAAGATCGCCAACGACGCCGGCGTCTCGGTCTTCCAGACCTCGATGGTGACGATGAACTACATCAACGCCGCCACCGTCCGACTCGACTGGGAGTTCGCTCCCTCCACCACCGAGCACGGGTGCATGGTCGACGTCATGGGAATCGGGATCCTGATCCGCGGTGACAGCGGCACGGGCAAGAGCGAAACCGTCCTCGCCCTGCTTCGACGCGGGGCCAGCCTCGTCGCGGACGACATGGTTCGCATCCGCAACATCGAGGACCGCGAACTCATCGCAACGGCTCCCGAGCTCGGCCGGAGCTACATGGAGGTGCGGGGACTCGGTATCATCAACGTGGCCGCCCTGTTCGGAGTCGGCACCTTCCGCACCGAGAAGCGTCTCGACCTGATCGTCACGTTGCGGCGCGAGGACGAGTTGAACAACATGGAGCGCGTCGGTCTCGATCGCGAGACGATCGGCATCCTCGGGATGGAGGTGCCCCACATCGAACTCTCCGTGGCACCGGGCCGCGACATGGGACAGCTCATCGAGGTCGCCGCGCTCGACCAGAAGTTGAAGGCCCTCGGACATGACTCCGCCGTGGAATTCAACAAGAAACTATTGAAAAGGATGCGCGACCAACGTAAATCACTGGTCTGATCCGGTCCGGATCTTCGAACCGCCGTTTTCCAAACTCCGATGCCGTCTTGCGAACTGACCATTCAGAACGAGGAGGGCCTCCATGCCCGCCCCGCGGCCAAGTTCGTCAAGCTGGCGAACCGCTACTCCTGCGACATCTGGGTGGAAAAGGACGATGAGGAGATCAACGGGAAGAGCATCATGGGCCTGATGATGCTGGCC
>CAZKYJ010000464.1:0-4834 GCA_964556355.1 uncultured Verrucomicrobiales bacterium
GACGGCCTCCACGATCTCGTCGCCGATGCCGGAAGCCAGTCCGCCCTTCCGACCCTCGACGCCTATGGGCTCGCGGTGACCAGTGCGTCCCCCGGGGCTGCGCTCAGCCAGAGCCCGCGGAAGTGGAACTCCTGAGGCTTGGCGTTCGCGTGGAGCTGGAGACCGATCGGGGATCGTTGGAGCACCCCCGGCTTGTCGGTGAAATCGAAGGCGCGCGTGCCGTTGGCCACGAAGCGGATGCGGTCTCCTTTGACGAGGATTTCGATCTGGTTCGACTCTTCGGTGCCATCGTTGCCCCTCTTGATGGCACCTTTTTGGCCGTCCGGGACGACGCGGTTGCGCCCATGGGCATACCAGATTCCCCAATCGTGACAGAACATGATGAGGGGTTCTTTGAATCTGTAAGTGTTATTCCCCTTGTCTTCGATCTGCTCGCCGAGCGCAGCCACGACGGAGTGCATCGTCGAATGGGCGGGCGAGATGACTTGCCGCACCTCGAAGAGGAGGCGAAACTCGTGGTAGCTCGCGGCGGTGAAGAGATAGGTGCTCGACGGCACCGCGGATTCGTTCTTGCCGACGATATAGCCGTGCTCCCCGTCCACCGACCAGTAGGCGCCATCGCCCTTCCACCCGGTGAGCGTTTCGCCATCGACAAGCCGGACGCACCCTTCCGAATCCGGGAGGGTGCTCGCCACCGTGTCACTTCAGGGATCCGCACCTGCCCCGGCGGGGGCGACCGCGACGAGAAAGGCGATGACCGGGGGGTTCATGGGGAAAGTCGGACGCGCGGGGAGCCCTACTTGCTCACGTCGTAGCAATGCACGAACTCCTGGTCGCGGAGGAAGAGCTTGCCACCGGCGATGACGGGGTGGGTCCAGACGGCTCCGTCCTTGTCCCGCTGATCGGACTGGGGCTCCAGGGTGAATTTCCCTTTTTCATCCCATCCCCGCTTGGAAGCTTCGACGAGCACGACATCTCCCGATCTCTCCGCCAGGCAGTAGAGCATCCCGTCGGCATAGGTCACCGCCCCTTTGCCGAAGGAGCCCTCGGCCCACTCCTCTTCGCCCGTCATGAAGTCTTGGCACTTCCAGCCGCCGTTGTCCGAATGGCCGTAGAGATAGCCATCGATCAAGACGACACCACCGTGGTGGTTGACCATGACGTCGTTCTTGTAGACCTGCTCGCTTTCGCCTTTGCCGGCGGCGGGCAGCTTGGTCAGCATGCAGCCGACACCATATCCCGCGGTCACGTAGACGTGGCCGTCATGGTAGATGGGCGTCGGGATCACGGCGGTCCTGCCGTCGAAATCGGCTGTCCATAACACCGAGCCGTCCGCCGCGTCCACTCCCACCACATGTTTCTCGGTGAGCTGGGCGATCTGCCGGACACCGCCGTAGTCGAATGCGATGGGGGACGCGTAGTGCGCCCCGTCAGTGAAGTCCTTCGACTGCCAGACTTTCTTCCCGCTCTCCTTATCGAGCGCGACGATCGTCCCCTGGCTACCGCCGGGCGTGCAGATAACGAGGTCACCCTCGATGAGCGGGCTTTCTGTGTAGCCCCAACCGGGAACGGAACCGCCGAAGTCATCCTCCATTTCGACCTTCCAGAGGATCTTGCCATCGTCGGCATCGAAGCAGGCCAGGTTGCCCTTCGCCCCCATGGCGTAAACCTTGCCGTTGTCGACCGACGGTGTGCTGCGCGGGCCGTTGCCCCAGTTATTCGTGTAGAGCGTCCCGAAGGCGGTCGAAAAGACTTCCTCGCCGGTCGCCACGTCGAGGCAGATGAGCATCTCTTCAACGTCGCGGACACCGAGCGTATAGAGCTTGCCGCCAACGATGGCCGGACCGGAGTAGCCGAGCCCGGCATCCTCGTAGACCCAGAGCTGCTCAGGACCGTCCGCCGGCCACGTGCCCAGCAGCCCGGTCTCGGTCGATCGGTTGGTGCGGTCGGCGCCCTGCCAGGCAGGCCAGTTGCCGGAGCCGGAGGCGGCGCTGGCTTGAGCGTTCGCGAAGGACTGGTCGGCGGCGGAGAACGCGGTCAGCGGAATCGACCTCGTGCTCCCGTTGCGCATGCGCAGCACCGCGTTGCCATCTTCGACCTTCTGGAGTTCCGCCTCGAGGGTCCTTCCGCCACTGGCCTCCGTCCAGGTGCGGAACTCGGCGGAAGCGAGCGATGGAATGACAAGGAGGAGGAGGGCGGCGCCGGACGCGGTTCGGAGGTTCATGCGCTGATGATAACCGATGGAGCAAGGGTCTTGCAAGCGCCTCGGGCCGGTTTGACGGTTCGGGCGACGGGACCGACCGTGGCCGATGTGCCCTCCTATCGTCCCCGCATCCGCCTGCCTGCTCGCACTCCTGATCGCGCCGGCCGCCCGTGCGGACACGGCCACGCTGACCCCGGTGGCAGACACCGCACTCTTTGAGCGCGAAGCGTCGTTCAATTTCGGCGCCCAGGAAGACATCCCCGCCGGGACTCTGCTCTCCGGTGATCTGGCGCGGGCTCTCTTCCGCTTCGACGTGGCGGGAGCGCTACCACCGGGGGCGGTGATCTCCATCGCCCAGCTCCGCCTGCGGATTTTCCGGCAGGCCACGGCCGCCCAACAAGGCACATTCGCCCTCAGCCGCATGCTCGTCCCGTGGTCGGAGGGCAGCGGCAGCTCCCCGATCCGACCGGGGGGAGCCCCGGCGCTCGCCGGCGAGCCTTCATGGCTCCAGCGCGCCGCGCCCTCCGCTCCCTGGGCCGTCCCCGGCGGCGCCCTGGAAGAGGAAATCTCCGACGATCCCGCCTCCATCCAGAACATCCCCCCCGTTGCAGGAGTCACCGTCAGCTTCCCCTTCAACGCCCAAGGAATCGCCGACCTCACCGACATGCTCGCCAACCCCAGCTCGAATTTCGGCTGGATCCTCTACGACCTCGGAGAGGGCGAAGGCGTCACCGGGCGCAGATTTGTCGCCCGCGAAAGCCCCACCCACCCGCCCGAACTCCGCATCACGTTCACCCTACCGGAACCCCCACCGACGCCCACCATCACATCCATCCTCCTCGAACCCGGTGTTCTCAACATCACTTTTAGCGCCGAGCCCGGGATCGCCTACACCTTGGAAGCCAACGCGAGCCTCGACCCGGAGACGTGGATTCCCGGCGAAACGCTCCCGCCAGATGCCGGAGCCGGGGAACGGACTTTCACCGTAACCAACCCTCCATCCGGACGCCATTTTTACCGAATTTCCGCCGCCTCTCTCTTTCTGTAGCTATATTTATTATAATTACCATAGAAAATGCTTGCGGAAACTGGCCAGTGAAGGCATTGGTTAGCGCGTAAAAAGACGATTCTTATGGTATTCTAAAGTAATCTGAGAGATCGCCCAAGGTCGTTCCCCCGCCAGCCGGTGGCTCATCGCCCCACCCCCTTTCCACGTTATGAAGCAAACCTTGCCGCGAATCGCCGCTTTCACTGTAGCCCTCGCGGCCATTGTGACCTCCGCCGGACCAGCGCTTGCCCAAGGATTTCTTCTCGCGCCCCAGATCACCTCGGTGAAGATGGAAGCTTCCGGGCAATTCACCGTCGAGGCCGATGTCCCTCCCGGGTTTCGGCACGTCCTGCTCGAGGCGTCGGGAGCGGGGCTCGCTGGCACGTGGCGACCCCATGCGGCGGGTCCGCTCACCGGTGCCAGCGCCCACATTATTTTTCGCGTTCCCCACGCCCACCCCGGTGCCGCCTTCTTCCGGGTCTCCGGCGGCACCTCGACCACCGTCCCCGCCGCCCCCAACATCGGCCCGCAGTTCCTCTCCGCCATCTACGGGGACGGCGGTGAGTTTTTGAGCGCTGACCAGCAGTTCGGCCACGCCCTCAACCGCATCACCTATGGCCCCTCGGCCGCCGATCTCGCCGACGCGACGGCGGTGGGCCTTCCCGTCTTTATCGAGCAGCAGCTCGCCCCGTCCTCGATCGACGAATCCTCGAATGCCGCCCTGAGCGTGCTGACCGAGGAACTGTTTTACGACTACCTCCCCTACGACGGCACCCCCCTCCTCGAGGAGGGGGCGTCCGCCACCTACTTCAAAGGCACGATCGCCCCGCCCACCGGGTGGCACGAACCCGCATTCGACGACTCGGGATGGCTCACCGGACCCACCGGGATCGGCTACGGCGACGACGACGACGCCACCGTCCTCGATGACATGCGGATGACGGACACCCAGCCAGGCTACCTCAGCTTCTTCGTCCGCGTCCATTTCGATGTCACTGACATCGCAGCCATCGAGAACCTGATTTTCGATCTCCGCTACGACGATGCCTTCGTCGCCTATCTCAACGGCACCGAGATCGCCCGCTCCGCGAACATCTCGGGCGCCTTTCCCCCGTTCCATCAGCCCGCCGACTACGCGGAGGGGAACATCGACAACAACGGCCAGCGCTATTTCGAGATCACCGACCAGAAGAACCTTCTCAACGAAGGCGACAACGTCCTCGCCATCCAGATCCACAACCACGGGCTGACCAGCAGCGATTCCTCGTGCATCCCGGCGCTCAGCTCGGTGCCATCCGCGCCCTATCCCGCGATCCGTGGGATCACCGCTCTCAAGCAGCTTCTCCACGTCCGTGGCGTCTACGCCCGCCGCCAGCTGCAGGCGGTACTCGGTGAGTTTTGGGAGAACCATTTCTCCACTGACTACGACAAGATCGAAGACTACCTCGAAGATCTCGACTCCTTCGACGACCTCGCCGACGCCGGGGACGAGGATGCCGTCGAGCTCCAGGTCGAGACGGAGGCAGCCGCCATCGAGCACGCCGAGTACGAGTTTTTCCACGAGAATGCCCTCGGGAATTTCG
>CAZKYJ010000465.1:0-4830 GCA_964556355.1 uncultured Verrucomicrobiales bacterium
GATCTCGAGGTCTTTGTCCTCGATCTCGATGTTGATGTCATCGTTGACCTCCGGGGCCACGTCGACGCTGGCGAACGAGGTGTGGCGCCGCGACTGCGCATCGAAGGGCGAGATCCGCACGAGGCGGTGGACGCCGGTCTCGTGCTGGAGGTAGCCGTAGGCATACTCGCCGTCGATCTTCAGGGTGGCGGAGCGGATGCCGGCCTCGTCCGCCTCGTTGATGTCCATGATCTCGCAGCGGAATCCGTGGCGTTCGGCATAGCGCTGGTACATGCGGAGGAGCATCCCTGCCCAGTCGCCGGACTCGGTGCCCCCGGCACCGGCGTGGATGGTGACGAATGCGCTACCGCGATCGAACTCGCCGGTGAGCAGCAGCATCAGCTCGAAGCTATCGAGCTGCCTGCCGATCTCCGTGAACTCGGCGGCGACCTCTTGTGACGCCGAGGGATCGTCCTCCTCGGCGGCCAGTTCCTTGAGCGTGTCCAGATCTTCGACGCGCTGCTCGAGCTTGCGGAATGGGCGGAGCTTGCCCTGGAGCGCCGAGAATTCCTCGTTGCGCGCTTGCGCGTTGGCCTTGTCATCCCAGAAACCGGGCTGGCTCATTTCGGCCTCCCGCTCCTCCAGCTTGGCCTCTAGTGCAGGGACGTCAAAGATACCTCCGGAGCTCGCCGAGGCGGCCTTTCAGCGCATCGGTATTGTAGCTCGCCAGATCGGAGGAGATCGTCTTGTTGTTGTCGGACATGGCGCAGTTCATAGTCGAGCAGCCTCCGCCTTTCAAGCGACCCCGTGCCCAAAACCAGAGCCACCCTCATCCGGAAGTTCCGCCTCACGGAATCGAGCCTCATCGTGCATTGGTGCAGCGACCACGACGGCCTCATCAAAACGGTGGCCAAGGGCGCCCTCCGGCCAAAGAGCCCGTTCGCCGGGCAGCTCGATCTCTTCTACGCGGCCGAGCTCGATTACCGTGAAAGTCGCCGGAGCGACCTCCACCAGTTGGTGGAGGTGTCGGTCACCGATCACCGTCCGGCCATCGCCACCGACTACCGCCGGCTCCTCGCGGCCACCTATTTCGTTCAGCTCATCGAGTTGACCGCCGAGAAAGAGACACCGATCCCCGAGCTCGCGGGCCTCTTGGAGCGCGCGCTCGACTACCTCGCGACGACGAGCCCGACGCGGCGGGTGGTGCGGCGCTTCGAACACCGGTTGACCGAGCACCTGTCGATCGCCCCGCCGGACGGACTCCCCGCCGCCCACGCGATCCGGGAGTGCTACCACCGCCTGCCCGGAGGGCGCGGCGCCCTGATGGAGGCGCTGCCGGACAGGTGATCAGGCCACGGAGACCGGCGCGCCCCCCCACTGGCTGCCCGTGCCGTCGAGACGCGAGACCGCGACGGACTGCTCTTGGAGCACGGCGTTGCCCCAGATCGTGGCGAACGAGACGTCGGCCGCGTCCCGGCCGCTGCCGATGCGGACGACGGAATCGAGCGGCACGAGCCGGGTGGCATCGAAGAGCCACCAGCGACCCCCGAGGTAGGCCTCGAAAATGGCGTGGAAGTCCTGCGGCTGCAGATCGAGCGCGTAGACGGAAACGAAGCGCGCCGGGATGTTGAGGGCGCGACAGAACGCGATCCCGAGGTGGGCGAAATCCCGGCAGACCCCCATCCGCTCGGTGGCCGTATCGAAGGCCGAGGTTTGCGAGTCGGTGCTCCCCGAGAGGTAGTCGACTTTATCGGTGATCCAATCGCACACCGCGAGCACCCGCCCGAAGCCGGGTGAGAGGTGCCCGAACTCGCTCTGCGCCATCCGCATGAGGCGGTCGCTCTGGCAGTAGCGGCTCGGGTAGGTATAGGGCAAGACCGAGAGCGGCAGATCGCCGGGCGCGACCTCGGGGATCGAAGCCGCCTCCGCGGTCGTGCTCTGCACGTCGACGACCGCCTCGTATTCGAGCGTCAGGTCGCCGCCCTCCTGGAGGTGGCAGCGCACGTAGCGATTGCCCGCATTGTCGGATTCGCTGTGGTCGCGGGCGTAGCCGGGCGTCACCGTCAGGGACTCGCGCCCGATGGTTTGCGCGCCCATCTGTTTGGCCTCCACGTTGAAGACGTAAGTGCAGGGACCGTAGCCGCTCGAGTAGGCGACCCTGGAGTTGATGGAAAGTTTCATGCAGGTGGGAGGTGGCGCCGGTTACGTCAGGCGAATCCGCCCGGCCGCGACCGCGGCGAGATTACTGCAAAAATCGTTCCCTCCGCGCAAGGATCGCCCATCCGGTGGCAGTAATCTGCATACGCATGTCGATCGTTTTCACCAGGGAGGCCGTAACGAAGATCGCCTACGCCCACCGCGATTCGATGGTGGGGTTCGCCTTCGGCATGCTGCGCGACTGGTCCGCGGCCGAAGACATCGTCCACGAGGCCATCCTCGTCATCTACGACCGGTGGGAGCGCTACCGGTCGGAGGAGGCCATCGCCCCGTGGCTGCGGGGGATCGTCCGGAAGAAGTGCCTGAAGGCGATGAGCACGCGGAGCCGCGAACAGCCGTCGGAATCCGAGACACTCGATTTTCTTCTCCAGCAGCGCTTGTCGGAATCGTGGGGGGAGGATCTCCGCCGCCACGAACTCGCCCGCCGCATCGACGCGCTCCGCGAGTGCCTCGGCCAGCTCCCCCTCCGCTCGCAGAGGCTCATCAATGATTTCTACACCCAGAAGAAGCCGGGCGAACTGCTCGCCCGCCACCCTGAGATCCCCCAGAACACGCTGTGGTCGCAGGTTCACCGGCTTCGCCGCCGGCTGGAAAGCTGCATGCGGGACCGACTTTCCGACCGTGGGTTCGGATCCGATGTCGCCCTCGACGATCTGCTGGACGATCCGGCCATCGTCGATGTCATGGACGACTATTTCATCGGCGGACTCGACCAGGAGTCGGTGGTCCTCCTCAAACACTTCCTCCGCACCCACCCTTTCGCCGGCGTGACGGCGAGGGAGTACGTGATGGACTGGGTCGCCACCGCGATCGCCTCCACGCAGGTGCTCGGGATCCGGGAATCAATCGGAGGCGCAGCCCAGCCGCCACTGCCGGGGAGTTTCGCGATCGCCCACCCCACGGACACGACGGTCACCTTCGCCCTCCCGTCCGGTGGGGGGACGGTCGAAGCACCCGACCCGGTGGTGGCCAGAGCCCCGCACCTCCATGGCGCGGAGCCGGGAGACGCCTTCGCGGAGCTGCACGGTCTGCCGCGACGCGAGGAAGACCGGCGGCCGGCCCGCCTTTCGATACCGGGGTCCGCGTGGCGCGCGGCCGCGCTATTCTTTCTCTTCGCATCCGTGGCAGCAGCACTTTTCGGAGCTCTCAGCCGCCCCGCGCCACCCGTCGCCAGCCTCGATGCGACCGCCGGCTGGACCCGCATCTATCCCGCGGGATCCTCGGATGCGGTGGTCGTCCGCGCCGGGGATCGCCACGCCGTCCACCCCGGGGATCGCATCGTCCTCGCCGCCGACGCCGAGGCGCAGCTCGTCTACCTCGCCGAGAGCACGACGGTATCGCTTTTGCCGACCGCCAACCTCCAGCTGGAAAAGCGCGGCTGGTTCGGCACGGATCAAAAACGCCTCAGCCTGCAGGCCGGGGCGCTGAGCGCCGAGGTCGCCCCCCAACCTCCCGGGGCGCCCATGGAAATCGTCACTCCGCTCGCCCGCACTACCGTGGTGGGCACGGCATTCACCTTGGCCTGCGACCACCGGTGGTCCCAGCTCGACGTTGACCACGGAGAGGTTGCGATCGCCTCCCTCGACGGGAACGCCAGCACGAGTGTCGTCACCGGTCACTCCGCCGCCCTCGTCCGGCGTGCGACCGGCGAAACCACCCTTCGGGAGTGGATCTATTCGTACCAGGCGGAGGACGCCGAATGGGCGGGAAGCCCGGACGAGCCTACGGACATCGGGATCAAAACAAACCACGCCGGCTTCACCGGCTCCGGCTACATCGATTTCGAGGACGGCCATCTCGAGTGGACCGTCGTCGTCCCGGTAACCGGCCGCTATACGGCGGCCATTCGCTACTCGCTGGCGACCACCCCAGAAGGGCTCGACCCCCGCCGCCCGCTCGAGATCCGGGTGAACGGGGAGGTCGTCGCACCGGCGCATCCGTTTGCCCCCACCGGCGGTTGGAACCGCTGGCAAGAGTCAACCATCGTCCTCGACCTGCAGGCCGGGCGCAACACGATCCGTCTCGGCTCTACCGGCAGCCGCTGCCCCGGGCTCGACTCGCTGAGCCTGCGGCCGGATCCTTCGCTGCTCACCCACTAGTTTGCATCCGCCCAACAATCCACTCGAAACCACGGTCAATCTGACCTAGTATTAATCCCCCGATCCACCCCCCGAAATTGCTATGACCCCCGAAATTGCCCCGCGCACGGCGGCGCTTGCTATCACCTGCACCGCGCTCCTTCTCATCCCAGCATCCGCCTCCCTCATTTGGCAGTCCCCCCTCGACGGCGATGGTTCCGCGGTCGTTGGCAATGACGCAATCCCCAGCGGTAATCCGACCCCGGCGACCGACCTCAATGGTAACGCCAGCGGAGCCGTCTTGTTTAGCGGGGCCGACTATTTCACAATCACGCCGATTTTCGCCACCTTCGACCAGGCCTCGGTTTCGGTCTGGATACGCCCGGACATAGTGGATGGCTCGGAGGACGGCATTTTCGGCGTCGGTGCCAGCGGCGGCGGAACCGCCCAGTACTTCAGCGCCATGAACCAGGGCAACATGAATTTTCGAGCCGATCTGGACGATGGCGGTGCGAGGCGCGACGTGGTGAGCGATGTCCCCCCCACCGTCGGTCAG
>CAZKYJ010000466.1:0-4824 GCA_964556355.1 uncultured Verrucomicrobiales bacterium
ACGCCGCTGTCGCTCGGGATCGAGACCTTCGGAGGGTTGATGAACGTGATCATCCCGCGGAACACGACCATTCCGACGAAAGCGGGTGAGATGTTCACCAACCCGGTGGCGAATCAGGAATCGATGCTCATCCGGGTCCTGCAAGGGGAGCGGGAACTGGCGGAGGACAACTGGGAGCTGGGTCTGGTGACGGTGCCGTTCCCTCCCGGTGCCAAAGGCAGCGCGCGGGTCGGGGTGCAGTTCCGCATCGACGAGAACGGGATCTTGGAGGTGCTGGCCCGGGACACGACGACAGGAACCGATACCGTGCTGCAGATCGATGCAGGTGCCATCGACGTCGATGACGAGCGGGTTGAGCGGATGATCAGCGAGTCGGTCGACCACGCGTTCGAAGACATGAACGCACGCATCTTGAGCGAGCAAAAACTGAAAGCCGAAGAGCTGCTCGAGGCGGTCGACCGGGCGATGGTGCTCGCGGCCGAACACGATCTGCTGACCGGTGCCGAACGTGCCGCGCTCGAGTCGGCGACGGGCGCGCTGCGGTCAGCGGCGGAGGCCGACGATGTCGCCGTCCTCAAGAACGCGAACGAGCGCTTGGATCGGGAGACCCAAGCGCTCGCGGCGAAGATTGTCGACGTGCTGATGGCCTAGCGCCGACGGCGGCGAAAAATAAAGGCCAGCCCGCCGAGTCCGACGAGAACCGGGATGCCGGGCTCAGGGACGGCGAGGGTCTGGCCCGCATTGATCGCCCCAGGGGTCTGGGTCTCGGTGAGAACGAAACTCCCGGCGTCGAAATCATCGGCGTTGACGCCGACGCCCGTGGCGGAGAGCGAACTCAGATTGCCCACCCCGGGCTCCGTGACTCCGACGTCGATCGACGTTGCCCCCAACATTCCCGCGATTCCCCCGCTGTCGGCGTCGGCTGTCATCACCCCTTCATAGGAGAGGAACGACTCGACCGTGGAATTCGTGATATTGACTAGGGCAATCCCATCGGGAGACCCGTTCTGGAGGCCGTTGGCCGGTAGCTGGATCGTGTAGAGCGTGACGGAGTTCCCCGTCCCGGTGATCAGGAATGGCCCGGTCACGGAGAACGTGTCTAGGGTGCCCGTCGAATTGTAAAGGTCGTTGTTGCTCCCGTTGTAGAACTCGAGCGCGTAGTCGGACGGGCCAAATCCGCTCATGTTTGGTGTCGAGATCGCGACCTCGATGAACTCGCCGAAATCGGTGCCGGGGTTATCGTAGTGGAATTCGTTGATCCAGATGTGGGCGGCGCTGGCGGATGGGCAAAGTCCGGCCATGAGAAGGAGTGGTAAGAGTGTTCTGTTCATTTTCTTGTAGGTGGAATGGCTATGTTTGGGAGGCTGAAGTGTTGGACTGTGAACCGTCTGCCCCGCCCCTGCGAGGGATTGAATGTCACAAGTCGGTCACCTCGACACACCCGTTTGTCAGCAATCGAGGTGCCAAGGGGCAACGGCAACTTCGGCGCACCCGCGGAAATCTGGCCGGATCAGTATCGCCATTCCTGAAATCATGGTGTTTCCTGCTATTGGCGGGCGTGCTCTGAGATGACAAGAGCGGAAAACCGTTTCATGGTCGGCGCTCCCGATGCGTGACTACAAGCCGAAACCAGGAACCAAAGGACTGACCCGGAAGGGGCTGATCGCCTTCGAGTGCCCGGTTTGTCGCCGGATCGTCTGGGTGAAGAAAAGTGCGCGCGGGACCGTGGTCGGCTGCGGTGAATGCACCGCCGAGATCCGGGTGCCGGAAGAAGAGGGAGCCGAATCCGAAATCTTGAAGCGTCCGGCGGTGGCGTTCGAAGGGGAGGGGCGCGCGACGCTCCCCGAGCGCCGGAGCGACACCCTCCCGACCGATCGGAAACGGCCCGCGAAGCCCGCCGATCCGGCGCCCGAGCGAGTGCGGCCAGCACCGATCAAAAAACCGGTGAGGGAGCGGAAGATAGCCGCGACCCCGAAAGCGAAAGATGCGCACCGTCTGAACCCGAAGACCAAGCCGACGATGCGGGCGCTCGATGATGTGATCAGCGAGGGCGAAGAGCGTCCGGAGTGGCAGGTGCAGGATCCGCACTTGGCCGACCGGCTGAACATGGACGAAGAGGTCAAGCGCTGGACGATGGTGCAGCTGGTGACCTTCGGGCTAGTCTTTTTCCTCGTCGTCGGCGGGGTGATCGGGTTTTTCTCGTTCTATGGCGCGAGGACGGAGACCGTGCCAGACACGAATGTGGAGCGCGCGGCATGGCGTAAAACGTCGCTCGATGCCGATGCGGCCACCCGCACGCTGAAGAAGTTTTTCTTCGCCGAAAGTCTCGCCGAGCGGCTTGATTACGTGCGCCATCCGGAGACGACGGAGAGCAGGATCGAATCGTTCTATGCGCTTCCGGGGAACAGGGGAACCGCAGATATTACGGTGGTTGGCGAGCCCATCACGGTCCGGCGCTTCGAACTTGAGGGGATCCCGTTCTTGGGGGTCCTCTACGATTTTTCCGACCTCACGCAGCGGGGGGTCGTCTTCGAGAAGACCCTGGGCGGCTGGAAGATCGACTGGGAGAGTTTCGTGGGCTATTCCGAAATGCCCTGGAGCGTTTTCTTCGAAGCCGAACCGGAGGACGCTTTCACCTTTCGTGCCTTGGTCAAGGAGGATAGCTATTTCAATTTTGGCTACGGCGACGAGGCGACCTTGGCGTGCTACCAGTTTTTTGACCCGTTCAAAGATCACAGCTGCTGGGGCTACTGCGTGAGGGGGGATGAGATCGATACGGCGCTGCGCGAGGCCATCGCGGTCGCGGAGAGTGCCGGGCTTGCCGAGGCGGAGGTGATGGTGCGGCTGCGGTTCGAGGAATCCGGGAAAGGGCGCAATCAAGTTTGGATTGACGAATTTGTCCGTTCGGGGCACCTCATGCCATGAAGACACTCTGCCTAATCGCGGCTTCCCTCGCCACCGCCCTACCCGCACTTGCCGCCGACCCCGAGATCGCGGTGATCGAGGAAGGCGCGCGGATCGAAGTGCGTTGTGACGGGAAGCCGATCCTCACCTACCACAAGGCGGTGGTGCCCCCTCCGGACGGGCGCGATCCGGCCTTCGCCCGCAGCGGGTTCATCCATCCGGTCCACACGCCCCTCGGATCGGTGGTCACGGGGATCCATCCCGATGACCACATCCATCATCTGGGGCTTTGGCATGCATGGGTCAAGACGAAGCACGGCGCCGACGAGCCTGACTTTTGGAACCTGAAGGCCAAGACCGGGGCGGTGCGTTTCGGCAAGACGCTTTCGGTGGAGGGAAACCGGTTCGAGGTGGAGCAGGAACACGTGAAAATGTCTGGCGACGCGGGTCCGACGGTGGTGCTCCGCGAGGTAATGTCGGTGTCCGTTGCCGCTGTCGATGGGGTCTATCTCATCGACTACGGGCTGGAGCAGACGAACATCACCGACACACCGCTGGAGCTCCCCGCCTACCGCTACGGCGGCGGGATCGCCTTCCGCGGGCCGGCGGCGTGGGAGCGGGAAAACTCGGGATACCTGACTTCGGAAGGCCTCGTCCGGGAGGACAGTCACGCGACCCGGGCACGCTGGTGTGCCATGTGGGGGGCCGTCGGGGAGGGGCGGGACGGCAGCGTCGCGATCCTCTGTCATCCGGCCAACCGGGATGCCCCGCAGCGCGTGCGCACGTGGCCGGACGGCAAGGTCTTTTTCAACTATGTTCCCGTGCAGGAATCCGGCTGGCAGATCGCCCCTGCCGAGACGATCGAGCTGCGCTATCGGCTCGTGGTGAGCGACGGGAAGCCGGACGCGGCACGCCTCGATGCGCAGTGGGATCAGTACGCGACTGACGGGCGGTGAGGAGGGCGGGGGGACGATGAGGGATCTGATGGTGGAACCGGCCTGGGAGGCCAAGGATCTCGGAATCCCCTTGCCCGATTCGTCGCACGCCGTCTCGGTGGCCATGCCGCTCTGGGAGCATGTGGTCGGCTATGAGGAGGAGGATCCCGCCGTCATCGATCGGCTGCAATGCGGCTACCCCCGTTTTTTTTGTCACCCGCAAGCGCGGCGCCTGTTCGCGCTGGCTCAGGAGCGCACGGGGGCGGCTGCCGACGAGAGGGCGATGGTGTTTCCCACGGCGCGGGCTGCCGAACGCTGTGTACGATTCGTCGGCGCCGGCCGCGTCTGTGAGATCGGGGCGGGGGAGTTGCGCGCCGTCGTCGTGGAGGAAACCCAGCTGGCGAAAATGCGCGAGTACTGGCGCTACAGCGGGGAGATCGTCACCAGCCGGACGGCGGAAGACGTGCTGGCCGGTCGGGTGGTCGGGGGGGAGGGGGGCGATTATTACCGAGAGATCCGCGATCGCATCGCGCGGCTGACCGGCCAGGAGGCCGACGACGTGTTCCTTTTCGCCACCGGGATGGCGGCGACCTTCACCGTGCACCGCACCCTCGCCATGCTCCGTCCGGGGCTCCGGAGCATCCAGCTCGAGTTCCCCTACGTCGATGTCCTCAAGGTGCAGGAGCAGTTTGGGGCCGGAGCCCGGTTCTTTCCAGTAGTGGGAGATGGGGAGATGGTGGAAGCTCTGGGGTTGCTTCGAGGTGCCGAGACGTTCTCCGGCGTCTACTGCGAGCTGGCCAGCAACCCGTTGATGCGGAGCATCGACCTCGAGGCGCTCCGATCGGCGGCGCGGGCGCGCGACACCCCGGTGGTCATTGACGACACCGTGGCGAGCGTCGGCAACGTCGACGTGTTCCCGTTTGCGGACCTCGTGACGACGAGCCTGACGAAGTATTTTTCCGGGAGCGGTGACGTCATGGGTGGT
>CAZKYJ010000467.1:0-2079 GCA_964556355.1 uncultured Verrucomicrobiales bacterium
CGCCCCCGTGCCGAGGAGCACCGCGCCCACGACGAGGGGCGCCGCGACCCCCGCCACCTGATCCGTGGACCCGATCCCCCTTCCCGCAAGCCAATCATCCAGCAGTGCGGGCTGGTTTGGGCACCTTTCCATTTCCGATGCGCCTGTCAATAGAATTGGCTGGCCAAGCGATCAGCGTTTCGGTGCACGCCTCGAATTCTTAGGGGTGGTTCGGGGGATCGAAGGGGACCGGCCCATCCGGGGAATCCGCTACACGGCCTACCAGCCGATGGCCGAACGGATGCTCGCGAAAGTGGCAGAACACGGGCAAAACAAGTATTCGGAGCACCTTTTGCAGGTTCACCACACCACCGGCTTCGTGGCCGCCGGCGCGCCATCGATCATCATCGAAGTGGCCTTTCGCCACAGCGGCGAGGCGTTCGCGGCGATGGAGTGGTACCTAAAAAAAATCAAAGAAGAAGTCCCAATATGGAAAGAACCGATCTATGAACCTGCCTAATCAGCTGACCATCGGTCGACTGATCCTCACCGCCATCTTCGTCGCGGTCATGTCGGTGGACTTCCCCCTGCGGGCGACCGCGGGGCTAGTGGTCTTCGTGCTGGCGTCGATCACCGACTATTTCGACGGGGCCATCGCTCGGAAGCGGGGGCTGATCACGACATTCGGCAAGTTGATGGATCCCCTGGCCGACAAGGTCTTGATGGGCGCCGCGTTCGTCATCCTGGTCGATCTCGGGCTGGTTGCGGCCTGGATCGTCATCCTCATCCTGACCCGGGAGTTCTTGGTGACCGGGCTCCGCTTGGTCGCGTCAGCCGAGGGCGCCGTTCTCTCTGCCGACCGCCTGGGCAAACAGAAGACGATCCTTCAGATCACCGCCGTGATCTACTTCCTGGTCGCATTGGCCAGCCGGGAACCGGGGCCGCTACACTTTGCTGCCCCCATCTTCGAGATCCGATGGCTGAGCCCTGGTATGTTGGGCACTGGCATCATGGCCCTGGCCACCGCCGCGACCGTTTTGTCCGGGCTCAGCTACCTGGTGCGGAACCGTGGGCTCCTCAAGGACATGTAGAGGGCGTCCAGTTAAAACCCAAAGGGGCCTCTGATGCGGACGAGGACTTTGTCCTCCGGCTGCAGTTCGACGTCACGACCGGGATCTTTGGTGATCTGGCTGTAGTCGTGCTCGGTCGTCCGCCCGTTCCGGATCAGCGCGATCTTTTTGATGTTCGCGAAATCGGTAAACCCGCCGCCAGCACTGATGGCGCTCAGGAGGGTGATCCCCTCCCTGAAAGGAATGGGTCCGGGGGTTTTTACCTCGCCGGCTACGGTGATGACCCGGGTGGATTCGCCGAAATCAACGTTGGCGATGACCGTCGGATTGGTGAAGATCTGCGCCGCCTTGTAGGCGTTCTGGATGGCCTGTTGCAATGCTCCCTGCGTCAGCCCCGCCACCTTGATCTCGCCGAGGTGGGGAAGGTTGAGGGTTCCGTTCCCGGCGATGGTGTAGACGTTGCTGATGAGAATTTGATCCTCCTGCGGAACGCCCGCGATTCTGATATCGATCTTGTTACCCGGAGTGAAAGTGGACTGTTGGGCGGCCGCTGCTCCGAGGGAGAACAAGAAGGTGGCGAGGGTCAGAAGAAGGGTCGGAAGTTTCATCGTTTTCTGGGCTGGGTGTTCTCTGGGGGTTTTCGGAATCAGTGAATCTCGGTTGGCTCAGCCGACCGGACGGAAGCGCCTATCGCCCTCCACCGAAGAGGCCATCGAACGGGCGTCTGACCCGCACGAGGATCTTGTCTTCCGGCTTGAGTTCGACGTCACGCTCGGGAGAGTTGGAGATCTGGCTGTAGTCGTGCTCCGTGGTTTGGCCGTTTCGGATGAGGGCGATCGAGCGGATATTCGCAAAGTCGGTGAACCCGCCGCCGGCGCTGATGGCACTGAGCAAGGTGATCCCTTCGCGGAAGGGAACCGGTCCGGGCGCTTTCACTTCGCCGGCGACGGTAACCAGGCGCCCGTTGAGGCCAACCTGGGTATCGACCGTGACGATGACCGTCGGATTCGTAAAAATCTGAGCGCTTTTG
>CAZKYJ010000467.1:2089-4822 GCA_964556355.1 uncultured Verrucomicrobiales bacterium
TAGGCGTTTTGAATCGCCTGCTGCAGGCCCCCTTGGCTCAGCCCGGCGGCTCTCACCTCTCCCAAGTGGGGGAGGTTGAGCGTCCCGTTGCCGGCGATCGTGTAGAGATTGCTAATGAGCACCTGATCCTCCTGGGGCACCCCGGCGATCCGGATATCGATCTTGTTTCCCGGAGCGAAGGTCGACTGCTCCTGCGCTTCCGTGCCACCGAGGGTGGCGAGCACGATCGCGACGAAGGCGAGAGTAGCACTGATTCTCATCATGCGTTCTGGTTGGAATCGAAGGGCTGCGGCGCGTCTAGTAGGCGTCGCCCGCCGCCGCTCCAGTCTTGCTGCCCTTACCAGATGGCGAAGCGCTGGACACCGGTGTCGGATTGGCCGTATTCGTCGGCGAGTAGTAGGTGTAGTAGCTGGTGTAGTACTGGTACTGGCTATCGCTTCGGATGTCGACGTTGTTGAGAACGACACCGAGCAGGTTGCCCCCGACATTCTCGATGGCCTGTTTCACGCGGAGCAGCATGCTCCGTGGGAGCTTGCGGTGCTGGATGACGATCATGGTCAGATCAACTTCGCTGGCGAGCACCGACGCGTCCGACACGCCGAGGATCGGCGGAGAATCGATGAGGACCAGGTCGAACCGGCTCTTCACGTCACCGATCAGCTCGGACATACGGCGGCTGTTGAGGATGCCCGCCGCGTCCGCCGGCAGGATTCCGCTCGGCATGAAGTAGAGGTTGTCGATCGGGGTCTGGAGGATGACGTCTTCCAGCATCAACTCGGTGGTGAGGTAGTTCGTGAGACCCACGGAGTTGTTGATGTCGAAGAAGGTGTGCAATTTGGGACGCCGGAGATCCCCGTCAATCATGAGGGTGTTGTATCCCCCTTGGGCACAGACGTAGGCCAAGTTGACCAAGGTCGTCGACTTGCCCTCGCCCGCCCCGCCAGAAACGACGGTGATCGCGTTGGCATCCGCGCTCTTGCGGTTGAACTCGATATTGGTTCGCAAAATCCGGTAGGCTTCAGCGTCCGGACTGATCCCGCTCTGCTTGTGAAGAACGCCCACATCTTTCGGGATAACGGCGAGCACGGGAACTTCCAAGTAGCGCTCGACGTCTTCGAGACTCTTGACACTGGTATCGAGGTATTCGAGGAAGAAGGCGAGGCCGATACCGAAACCGATACCGACGACCGCACCGAGGGCGAGGTTCAGAGGAACGTTTGGTTTCGCCGGGTTGGGGTTGGGAACCGCCACACCGTGCATGATGACCGGGGTCAGCGGCTGAAGGTCATCGACCCGACGCTTCAGGAATGTCTGCTGCATCTGACTGAGCAGCTGCTTCTGCAGGTTGTATTCTTTCTTCGCCTCGTCGTAGTCGATCTTATCGGCGCGGGAAACGCGCTCTTCGACTTCCTTGCCCTCCTTGATCGCGTCCATCTTCCGCTTCGTTTCTTCAGCGATCGCGAGTTTCGTCTCCAGCGCGTCCTTGAGTGAGAGAACTCCTTTCTCCAGGACTTCATCCATTTTGGCGAGCTGTGCCTTCAGCTCTTTCACCCCAGGGTGATTCGGCCCGCGCCCGCTGGTGAGCTGCCTTTGAAGTTCGACCAATAGTTCGTCGCGCTTGGGCTTCCAGAACATGATGGTGCTGTCCTCAAGCTGGAGGCTGAGAGCCTGATTGATGAGCTCTTCACCCGTTTTCCCCGTGAGGGCATTGATGTTCGCGCGAAAGTTTTCGATCTCGATCTCGCTCTCGTAGGCGCTCATTTCCGCGCGGCGGAGGACGTCAGGCATCCCGGTGACGGCGCCGCCATCAACGTTGAAGAATGAGGACATCCCTTCGTCGAGATCGACGATTCCGAACTCCTTCTGAATGCGCAGCATCTCGGTGCGGGCATCTTCCATCCGGGTCTGCTGCGCCTCGAGCTCATCATCGAGTACGGCGATCGAAGCCGTTGTCCGCTCCTTCTCCTGCGAGAGTCGGCGGTCGGAGTAGCTTCTGGCGATCTCGTTGGCCAGTTCTGCCGCTTCGCCAGGATCGTTGCGATAAACAACGATGTCGATGAGATCCGTTCCCCGAACCTCGTTCGTTTCGAGGGAATCGCGAAGTTCTTTATAGGCCTCGCGATCGCTCACGAGATCCCATTTCTTCACCAGACCGAGGTTGTCGATGACCCGCTGGAGCGTGGCCTGACTGGAAATGATCTCGAATTGCGTTTGCACCCAAGTAATCGAGTCTCCACCAAAATTCCGCGCCATGCCGTCGGGCGAGATGGTGATTTCGCGCTTGTCCTTGACGATTTCGAGCTTGACGACCCCTTCGTACTGCCGCGGCAGGATGTAGGTGACAACGCCAGCGGTCATGAAGACCAAGAAAAATGCCAAGAGAATCACACCATAGCGGTTACGGATAATTTGCCAGTAATCGAGGGCATGGAGCCTGACTTCAGAACTTTCTTCACTCATCGCATTCGTGATATTTGGGGGTGGTGGAGGGGTGGAGCGTGGCGTTTAAGCGCTCCGAGCTAGATGGTACCGGGAGTGTCGCGGAAGCGGAAATCACTCCGGGGAGAGAATACCCCAACTCTCGTCGTGTGCGAAACAAAAAAGCCCCCTGCGCATGGGGAATGCGCAGGGGGCTGGAATTTTTTCGGTGGGAGTGCGCGCCTAGAAGGTCACGGTCGCCCCCACGGAAACCCGGTGGCGGTCGTACTCCCGGAACTCGTTGCCCGAAGAAAC
>CAZKYJ010000468.1:0-4812 GCA_964556355.1 uncultured Verrucomicrobiales bacterium
CCAGCAACCGGCCGCGACCCCCTACACGATGGAGAGATTCCTCGACCGCGCCAAGGATCTCGGCTGTGAAGGCGTTTCGCTCGAATCGTGCTTCTTTCCGGAGTTCGGGGCGGACTATCTCGCGCGGGTGCGCGCGAAGCTCGACGACTACGGCTTCGACCGCGTCTACGCCTGGGGGCACCCGGACGGGCTCGAGGGCGGCGGCAACCCGGCGGCCAAGGACGAGATGCTCGCCCACATCGCCCACGCCAAAGCGGTCGGCGCGCCGGTCATGCGGGTGGTGGGCAGCAGCCTCATGTTTCGCTTCGAGCCCCACGGGCCGCAGCTGGAAACGCTGGCCAGATGGTTTCGGGACGCCACGGACATCGCCGAGAAAGAAGGCATCAAACTGGCCGTGGAAAACCACATCGACTACAACTCGGACGAGATCCTCTGGCTCATCGAGGAGGTCGGGTCGGATCACTTCGGGATCAACCTCGACACGGCCAATTTCCTCCGCGTGCTCGACGACCCGGTCGAGGCGACCCGCAAGCTGGCCAAGCACGTTTTGGCCACCCACGTTAAGGACATCCGCCCGGTCAAGGGGGTGAGCGTCAAAGAGTGGTGTTACTTCGCCTGCGTGGCGGCGGGGGAGGGGCTCATCGAGATCGAGAAGATCGCGGAAATCCTGAAGGGCTCGGGCTACGAGGGCTTCCTCGCCTTCGAGACCGACATGCCGCACCCCGACTACGAGGGGCGCGAGGAGGCGATGGTGGAGAAGAGCATCCGCCACCTGAAGGAGATCGGTGCCAAGGTCGGCTAGCCGCGAAGACGAACCCCTCTAAGCTAACCCATGGCCAACGAACTCAGAGTCGGAATCATCGGATACAATTTCATGGGCCGCGCGCACAGCAACGCGTGGTCCCAGGCGGCAAGATTCTTTGACCTGCCCCTCCAGCCCGTGCTGAAAGTCGCCTGCGGACGAAACGCGGAGGCGGCGCGTGCCTTCGCCGACCGCTGGGGCTGGGACGACGTCGAGACCGACTGGCGCAGGGTGGTCGAGCGGGACGATGTCGACGTCATCGACGTGTCGCTCCCGCAGTCGCTGCACCACGACGTGGCGGTGGCGGCCGCCGAACACGGAAAGCACATTTTTTGCGAGAAGCCGCTGGCCGTCTCGGCCGCCCAGGCCGAAGCGATGCTGGCGGCGGCGGAGAAGGCGGGTGTCCGGCACTATCTGAACCACAACTACCGGCGCGTCCCCGCCGTCATGCTGGCGCGCCAGCTCATCGACGAAAGGAAAATCGGGCGCATCTTCCACTGGCGGGGTTCCTACCAGCAGGACTGGATCATCGATCCGGAGTTTCCCCTCACCTGGCACCTGCAGCAGGAGACGGCCGGCTCGGGACCGCAGGGCGATCTCAATTCCCACAGCGTCGACCTCGCCCGCTACCTCGTTGGCGACATCCGCGCCGTCTCGTGTCTCACCGCACGCTTTATCGACGAGCGCCCGCTGCCCGGCGAGGGCGCCGCGACGTTCTCGGCGGGGAGCAACGAGGGGCCGCGGGAGACGGGTAAGGTCACCGTCGAGGATGCCGCGCTCATGATGGCCGAGTTCGAGAGCGGCGCCATCGGTTCGTTCGAGGCCACCCGCTTCGCCGCCGGGAGGAAGAACAAGAACGCCTTCGAGATCTATGGGAGCGAGGGGAGCCTCACCTTCGACCTCGAGCGGTTGAACGAAGTCCAATATTTCTCGCGCAATGACCCCGAGGAGGCACAGGGGTTCCGCACCATCCTCGCGACCGAGCCGTCCCATCCGTTCATCGCGAACTGGTGGCCGCCCGGACATACCATCGGCTACGAGCACGGTTTCGTGCACGCGGTGGTCGATTTCGTTCGGGCCGTGGCCAGCGATACCCCGATCTTCCCGAACTTCGAAGACGGCGTCCGCTGCATCCGGGTTCTGGAAGCCGGGCTCAGGTCGGCCGAGCTCGGCCGGCGGGTCGAGGTGCCCCGCTAGCGTCATTTCCCACCATGATCACACCGACGAAGGCGCGACTCCAGCCGCTCTACTTTGAACCTGGGCGGGACGGGGGCTTCGATTCCCAGCTGGGGAACCTCCAGGTGCTCCTGGCGGACGAGGACATCGCCTTTCTCGACCCGCTCCCCCTCGGTGCGGCGCTACCGGCCGCCGAGGCGGTCGTCTTCCCCCAGCTGCTCGGCGAGGCCTACCGCCAGCTGCCCGCGTTCGCGGCCATCGATCTCCCCAAGCTGGTGGTGACCTCGGAGTTCGGCACGCTTTCGATGTGGGACTGGGAGATCATCGCCTATCTGAAATCCGAGGGGATCGGGGGCGTCGTCGCACCCTACGACCCCGCCCAGACCCGGGCGCTCTGCCGCGCGCTCTCCGTCCGCCGCCAGCTCGCGACGGATGGTGCCCGCTTCGTCGTCTACCAGGACGATCCCGGCGACGGCGCCCAGGCCAGCATCTTCAAGCGCTTCTACTGGTGGGAAGACGAGTGCGCGCAGCGGATGTTGGAACGGTTCGGTATCGGCATCGAGAAACGCAGCTACCGGACGCTCGGCGCGGGTGCGCAAACGATTGCCGATTCGGAGGCCGACGCTGCCTGGGCATCCTGCCCGGTTCCCACCGACGGGCTTTCCGAGGCGGCGCGGCGGAGTGCCCTCAAGCTCTACCTCGCGGTGAAACGCGACATCGCCGGTGACACCGGGGTCATGGGCGTGGGGATCAACTGCCTCAACGAATCCCATTTTTCCGACTCCACACCGTGTCTCGCCTGGTCGCTGCTCTACGAGGAGAGCGGGACGATCTGGGGCTGCGAGGCGGACACGGTCTCGATGCTCACCAAGCTCGTCCTGCACCGGTCGCTAGACACCCCGATCCTCATGACCAACCTCTACCCGTTCCTCCTCGGCGACGCCGCGCTGAAGCACGAGCGGATCGCGAGCTTCCCCGCGGTCGAGGGCGACCCCGGCGACTACATTTTGGTTGCGCACTGCGGCTACATGGGGGTCATCCCGCCGTCGTTCGCCACCGAGTGGACGCTGCGCCCGAAGGTGCTCGGGATCGTGGATAGGGACGCCAGCGCCATCGACGCGCGCATCCCCACCGGACCGGTCACCCTGGCCAAGCTCCACCCCTGTATGACGAAGATCACCGTCGCCGAGGGTGAGCTCACCGGCTATGCGCAATATCCCGGCTCCGACTGCCGGAACGGGGGCGTCGTCCGCGTGCGGGACGGGCGACGCCTCATGGGGAAGATTTCCTCCCACCACCACCTCCTCATGACCGGTCACCACTTGGAACGCCTCGCGTGTGTGGCGGCGGTGCTGGGCATCGAGGTGGTCGATATCTGACATTGTTCCCCATGCAACGCGCCCCGCTACGTACCTTCGTCTCCCTCGTCCTCTCGCTGCTGGCCATCCTCGCGCCCGCCAGCGCGGCCAAGAAGATAGTCCTCATCGCGGGCGATCTCGATGGCCATCCGCCCGCCACCCACGAATACGAAAAGACGGTGCTCCTGCTCAAGGCCTGCCTCGACACCGCCCCCGGGGCGTCCGGCCTGCGCACCGAGGTGCATTTCCACGGGTGGCCCGAGGATCCGGCCACGCTCGACGATGCCGATTGCATCGTCATGGTCTCTGCCGGATCCGACCGCAGCGAGGCCGACCACCCTTTCTACGTCGGCGATCGGATGGCGGTGCTCGACCGGCAGATGGAGCGCGGCTGCGGGCTCGTCGCGATCCATTGGACGACATTCGCACCGCTACGTGCCAAGGCGCAGATCCTCCGCTGGCTGGGTGGGTTCTTCGACTACCAGAGCGGGCCCCCGCCCCGCAATTGGTATTCGACGATCTCGACCAAAGAGTGGTCGGTCGATCCCGCCGCGCCCGGACATCCGATCCTCAACGGCGTGCCATCCGCCTTCCCCCTCAACGAGGAGTTCTACTACCGGTTGCGGTTCACCCCCGGCGGCGAGGGCGTGGTGCCGCTCTGGCGCATCGGTGCGCCGGCCGGCGACTCCGGCCTCGACAACGTCACCGCCTGGTGCATCGAGCGCGAGGACGGTGGGCGGGGGTTCGGCTGCACGGGCGGGCACTTCTACGCGAACTGGGAGGTTCCCGAGTTCCGAAAAACCGTGCTCAATGCCATCGTCTGGTCGGCGGGTGCCGCGGTGCCCGATGCCGGGATCGAGTCTCCCATGCTCGATGTCGCCGAGACCCGCGGCCGGCCGGAGGCGACCCACCGCGCCCTCATCCTAACAGGACACCACCACCCCGGCCACGACTGGGAGGGGCTGACGACGGCGCTGCGCGACGTGCTCGGCACGATCGGAACGCTGGCCGTCGACGTGACCCGTGACCCGGAGGTGCTCGCGCGGATCGACCTCACCGCTTACGACGTCCTCATCCAAAACTACAACAACTGGGAGAGGCCGGGCTGGAGCCCGGAATCGCGCGATGCCTTTCGGGAATTCGTGGCCGGCGGTGGCGGGCTGGTCATCGTCCACTACGCCAACGGTGCCTTCTACCGGACCACCCCGGCGGGCATCGGCTCGCATTGGGACGAGTATGCGGGCAAAATCGTGCGTCGCTACTGGGACCATGAGAAGAGCGGTCACGACGCTTTCGGGCGCTTCGCCGCCCAGACGCTCCTGACGACGGAACAATCGTTGGGGCGTCTGCGGGGCGCGACGCACGATTTCATGGGTATCCCAGTCGTGGTGACGTACCATCCCGCAGCGCTGTTGAGGAACGCCGCGAATAGTATGTGCCAGGTCATCATCGTTTGTGAAAATAGCCCCTCCGTCT
>CAZKYJ010000469.1:0-4811 GCA_964556355.1 uncultured Verrucomicrobiales bacterium
GCCCCTGACGCATCGCAACGCCGTCGCCCCATCCCGAAGAGCAACTGCCGGTAGCGCGAGAGGATCTCGTGGATTCCGAGCGTATCGTCACCGCTTCCGACCACCTTCCGCAGTCCGGTTCGCGCCCGTGGCTCGCCTGCCACCGCCTCCGCGTAGCCGCAGAATCGGTAGTCCTTCGGATCTCCAACCAGACCCGCGCGCACCGGGTTGAGATCGATGTAGGCGGCCGTCGCGGCCAGTGCTGCGGGCGACGCCTCCACCAGCACGCTGCGAAAGCGGCTCTCCCAAAGCGTCCCCACCCGCCCGTTCTCCCCGTTATACCAAGCTGAAAACCGGAACTTCAGTTCCTTGACGAACACCGCGAGGTCGTTCATCCGCGCCAGCAATGGTTCGAGCACCGCCCACGCTTCCTCACACTTTTGCCCTTCGCGTAGCTCGCTCAACCGCGCCGTAAGCTTCGCGGCCGAATCGGCACCATAGAGTGCTTTCACCCGTCGGCACACCTCCGCATCGGCCCGTCCCGCCCGCGCTTCTTCCACAAGACCACGCCCCTCTTCATCCCTCACCTCCACGAGCAGGTGAAAGTGGTTCCCCATCAGACAGTGCGTCACCATACCGACACCACAAAACTCCGACACCCTGCCCAAAATATCCCGAAACACCCGCTTCTCCCCAACCCCCATCACCAGACGCCGATCAACCACTCGACTGACAATGTGATAGACATTGATTGCCTGGCATCCCATGACTCTCCTACGCCCCATGAAGACAACCTTCCGCATCGATGCATAATGTCAACGTAAAAACGCCCGGCCATTTAATGATTCGACGATCGCTTTGAGGTATGGCAGGATGCGCCGATGGGATTGCTTGAGAAGCTCATTGGCGGCTGCGGGAAGGCCTAGCCCGATCGTAGGGCCGCGCGCACGTCCCATTCGGTCGCTTCGAGCCGGGAACGCGCCTCGGCGTAGCCGATGCCGCACGACGTGGCGACCATCTGGGCGGCACGGTCGCGGAGCTTTACGTTACTCGCGCGGAGATCGACCATGCGGTTGCCTTGGACGCGACCGAGCTGGACCATCGCCAGGGTGGTGAGCATGTTGAGCACGAGCTTGGTGGCGGTGCCGGCTTTGAGACGGGTCGAGCCCGTGACGAGCTCCGGGCCGGTGGGCAGATCGATTTCGACATCCCAAGGATCGCCCGCGCGGGCGCGATCCGGATTGCAGGTGACGAGCAGCGTTGCGGCGCCGAGGGTCCGCGCCTCGGCGAGGGCGCCGACCACGAAGGGCGTCCGGCCGCTCGCGGTGATACCGCAGACGACATCGCCCTCGCGAATCTCCCGGTGGTGCACGGTCATCCGGCCGTCCCACTCGCGATCTTCCGCACCTTCGATCGCCCGGACGAGCGCCTCGGAACCGCCGGCGATGATGCCTTGGACCAGCTCCGGATCCGTCCCGAAGGTCGGCGGGATCTCACTGGCGTCGAGCACCCCGAGACGGCCGCTCGTGCCGGCCCCGACGTAGAAAAGGCGACCGCCGATGCGGAGCGCATCCGAGGTGAGTGCGACGGCGGCCACGATCTGCGGGTGACAGGCGGCGAGCGCTGCAGCCACATCGGCCTCCTCGTCGATGAACAGCCGGACGGCCTCGGCGATGGGCATGGCGTCGAGTCCCTCGGACCGCGGGTTGGACCGCTCGGTCGTCCCGATGACGAGCGGCTCGTCCCGCTCGACCGCGGCGGGTGCCGTGACGATCTCCCCGCCCTCCGCGGCGAGCCAGGCCGCCCCCGCTGCCGCCGACTCTCGGCAGACCCCGATGTGATCGCGGGCGATAAAGGGGTGCAAGTGCATGGCAAAGCTCTCGGCATACTGCGGGTGGTGGACGAAGATTCCCCCTAACAAACGCACCTCCGGGTGCCGCATCCCGAGCCGCCGGTTTACCGCCATGGCGTACTCGGCGAGCCGGCGGGCGCCATGGTCGATGATCGGAGCGATCTCCGGGTCGCGCCCGTGCTCGAAGACGACCGGTGCCAGCTTGGCCACGCGGGTCTTCGTGGCGTCCCGCACCCAGTCCACCAGTTCGGAGAACCGGTTCAGGCCGAGTTCTGAAAGGAGCGATCGTCCCAGGGGAATCACCCGCCGTTCCATGTCGTAGGCCCAGAGGCACGCCCGCAGGCCCTGCATGGCGAGGTCGTAGCCGCTGCCCCGATCGCCGAGCAGCTGCCCCCAGCCACCGGCCTTCGATGCCCTGCCGTCAAGCGTCCCGTGCACCGCGCTCCCGGTGCCGGCGATCACGGCGATGCCGTCCCCGCCACGGAAGGCGGTGGCGAGGGCGGACTCCCGATCGCTCCCGGCCACGATGTTCGCCCCCGGCCACCGGTCGAGGGCGAGCGTGCGCAGCTCGGTCGCGTCGTGATCGGTCCCACACCCCGCCAAGAAGATTCCGACCCGGGCGGGCTCGACCGGGATGACGCCGAGCATGCTGCGCAGGTCGCGCCGGGAGAGGATCTTGAAATTGGCGGCGGGCAGGATGCCGGAATCGACCTCGGACAGCGCGGCCCCGGCCGCCGCCCGCTCGAAGAGCGACCACTCGGTCTTGGTGCTGCCGCCGTCGATTCCTAGAATGTATTCGCCTTGAGCCATGGGATCTGCCGGCACCATCGTCCTTTCGGCGGCGTCCGCCAACCGGGCGCGACTCACTTTCCGGCCAGCTTCTCGAGGTAGGCGAGCAGCCCGGCGAACTCCTCGACGGTGAGCCCGGCCACGAGTCCTGGGGGCATCATGGAGGTGGGGACATTCGCACGATCTCGGATATCGGCGACGGCCAAGGTCGACTCCTGGCCCGCGATGTCACGCAGCTTGACCTCGTCCGCTGCCTCGAGGGTGACGAAGCCCATGGCGGTGCTGCCATCTTTGAGGGTGAAGACGTTGGTGGCGAAGCCCTGGGCAATGGTTTTGTTAGGATCGAGGATCGCCCAGGCCAGTTCCTCGCGTGGGTAGGTCTGCGCGATGTTCCCAAGGTAGGGGCCACGCTGGGGCTCGTCCTGGCTCGCGGTGTGGCAGGTGACACAGATCTGGCGGGTGAAGAGCTGCTCACAGAGATCCGGATCGCCCCCGATCTTAGCGACCTGGGCAACGACATCCTCCGGCTGCAACGAGGCGATGGCCGGACCTTTCGGCTCCGAGGCCTCCCCCTCCAGCTTCATGGCTTTGGCCGCCGCCCTCGCGGCGCTGGCGACCTCTGGGTCGGCATCGGCGACGGCCGCGAGCACCTTTTCTGCATAGGGAGCGTGCTTCAGTTCGGCAACGGCTTGCAGGATCTGGGTGCGGCGCTCCGGCTCCTCCCAACCCTGCTGGAGAGCCTTGCCGGACAGTTCGCGGGACTCCGGGGATCCGTCGTTCCTCGCGGATAGCGCGAGGAGGGCCACGTCGGCCCACTTGCCCACGGGCGTCGCGAGCTCCGCGTCGGCGGTCCGCTCGAAGAGCTGGTGGTGGTTTTCCAGCTTCGGTGCCTCGAGGAGGGCGGTCCGCGCGCGCTCGAAGCGTTTCCGTTCGCCCTTCTCTTGCGCCTCCAAGGTGGCGATCGCCGTGAGCGCGGCGCGGGCAGCGTCGGCGCTGTCGGCTTTGACGAGCGCCTCGACAGCATCCGCGAGGACGGCGGGGGCGGTGGTGATATCGGTGGCGGCAGCGATGAGCAAGGGGATCCCTGCGGCGGGAATGGCATCGGCCTTGGCCAGCTGGCCGACCGCGGCGGGAAGTGCCGCCTTGTCGTTCTGGGCGATTGTTAGAATACGGTCGAGCGCCTCGTTGGAGCGGATACGGTTCTCGTCCATGGCCGCGGCGAGGAAGGCGGCCTGCTGCGCGCTGGCGCCGGCGAGGGCGTCGCGAAGGACCGCCATGATCTTCTCGCTCCCCTCCCATGGCTCCGGCTGGTAGTAGGGACCGGTGGTATCCGGGCGGGTGCCCCAGCTGTTGCCCGTCCACTCCCCCTCGTGATGGTGGAGCCGGGCGAGCGCGTAGAGGACGCCGTTGCGGAGCTTCCCATCGGCGCGGGCGATGAGGCCATCGACGACCGGTATCGAATGCATCATGGCCAGCGAGCGGAGGGCGCCGGCAACGGCGGCCTCGCCGGAACCGGAGGAATCCAGCACCGCGAAGCAGGCGTCGGAGGCGCCGATCGCGGCCAGGGTACGCACGGCGGTGTGAACCACGGAGGGGTCGGCGTCATCGAGGAGACCGGCCAGCGCGGGCGCGACGTCCGTCCTGCTGCGGTGCCCCGCGGCGACGACGCCCTCGATGCGGACGGCGGCGTCGGTGTCGGCGAGGGCGACCTCGACCGGCGATGCCGGAACGTCCGCCCCGGCCAGCGCCAAGTCCCCGAGCGCTTTCACCGCGAAGCCGCGAACGGCGGGGTCGGCCGCGACCCTGACGAGCGGGAGCACCGCCTTGTCCCCCAAAGCGAGGCCGAGGGTGAAGACGGCGGCGGCGCGCGCCTTGATGGGGCGGCCCGCATCGGCGGCGAGTGCTTCAAGAGCGGCGGCGGCGGGAGCATCGACGCCGCGCTTCAAGAGCGCTCGCTGGGCGGCGAGGCGACGGCGGTAGCTGTCGGTCTCCAGCATTCCGACGAGATCGACGGGCGCGAGCCCCGCGGTATTGACCAGGGGTCCGGCGCTGTTGTCCTGCGGAGTAACCCTAACAATATAGCCAACTTCTCCCCCCTCCCAATCGAATGTGGCGCCCTTCCAACTCGCCACGTAGAGGTTGCCCAGCGCATCGACATCGCCGTCGGTGGGACGGGTCATCTTGACGATCG
>CAZKYJ010000470.1:0-4804 GCA_964556355.1 uncultured Verrucomicrobiales bacterium
TCCAACTGCCTCCTCGCCCGGCGCCTCGCCGAGCGGGGCTCGCGGTTCATCCAGCTCTACCACCGCGGATGGGACCACCACAACGATTTGGAGAAATACATGCCCGTGTCATCCGGCTCGGTCGACCAGCCGTCCGCCGCCCTGGTGAAAGACCTCAAAGAACGGGGGATGCTCGACGAAACGCTCGTCATCTGGGGCGGCGAATTTGGCCGGACCCCGATGGGACAGGGATCGGGCCGCGACCACCATATCAATGCGTTCTCGATCTGGATGGCCGGAGGCGGCGTCAGGGGCGGAACCACCTGGGGCAGCACTGACGAACTAGGATACCGCTACCTCGAAGACGGCGAAGAAGTCCATGTCCACGATCTCCACGCCACGATGCTCCACCAGTTCGGAATTGACCACGAGCGCCTGACCTACAAGTATCAGGGAAGGGACTTCCGACTGACCGACGTGCACGGACGCGTGGTCAAAGGGATCCTGGCCTAGCCTCTCCGTCCTCCTCCCGTGCCACTGCCCCCGCGTGCCCTAGCCCTTCTTCCACCGATGCCCCCCCTCGCCCCCACCCTCATCATCGCGGTCTCGCTCACCCATGGTATCGCTTCCGCCGCGCTCGAGTACAACCGTGACGTCCGCCCGATCCTCTCCGACAAATGCTTTGCCTGCCACGGCCCCGACCAGGCCTCGCGGAAAGCGAAGCTGCGCCTCGACATCCGCGAGGATGCCCTGGCCGCCGGCGCCTTCGTCCCGGGCGAGACGGCCGCCAGCGAACTCGTCGCACGCATCAGCACCGCCGATCCCGACGAGGTCATGCCCCCGCCGGAGGCGCACAGCCAACTCTCCACCGCCGAACGGGACACCCTCCGACAGTGGATTGCCGAGGGCGCCGAATACCAAGCCCACTGGGCCTACCTACCCCCCGTCCGCCCGTCGGTCCCTGACCACGGCTATGCGAACCCGATCGACAACTTCGTGGCCGCCCAGCTTGCCGGTACCAATCTCGCCCTCGCCCCGCGCGCTGACGCCGCGACGCTCGTCCGGCGGCTGCACTTCGACCTCACCGGACTCCCCCCCGCCGCCGGAGACCTTGACGGCACCACGATCGGAATGCTCCTCGACCGTCCGGCCTACGGCGAGCGAATGGCGGTCTTCTGGCTCGATCTCGCCCGCTATGCCGACAGCGTCGGCTACCACGGCGACCAGGAGCGCGACATCTCGCCCTACCGTGACTACGTCATCGATGCTTTCAATGCGAACATGCCATTCGACCGCTTCGTGATCGAGCAGCTCGCCGGCGACCTCCTGGAGAACCCCACGCGGGACCAGCTCGTCGCCACCACCTTCAACCGCGCCAACCAGCTGTCCGCCGAAGGAGGGATCCAGGACGCCGAGTATCTCGCCAAATACTTCGCCGAGCGGGTGCGCACCACGTCGATCGCCTTCCTCGGGTCGACGATGGGATGTGCGGAGTGCCACGATCACAAGTTCGATCCGTTCACGGCGAAAGATTTTTATGCGATGGAGGCCTACTTTTCCGACATCCTCGAGAAAGGTGCCTACAACGGGGACGGGAGTTACAATCCGGGGGCCGATTTTTCCCGCCACCCCCGCATCGAAGATTCCCGCTGGGGGCCGATGATGCGCGTCCCCTCCCCCGAGCAAGATGTAAAGATCGCGGAGATCGAACGCGCCGTTGGCGAGACGGAGGCCGAGATGGCCGATGCCGCGTCCCGGCTCGACGCATCGTACGAGGCGTGGTTGGGCGAGGCGCGCACGCGCCTGCGCGACAGCGAACGGCAAGAGGCCATCGTTCTCGATGACCGGGAGTACGCGCTCCCCGGGGGGATCGAGATCGTCACCGATCTCGTGGCGAGCGGAGAGCTCGCCCGCCGGCAGTCAGCCGACGCCCTTACCCAACACATCGTCGACACCAAGAGCGCGCCCATCGAGATCGCGGATGGCGACCGCCTGTTCGCCCACGTCTTCCTCGACCCGGACGACCCGCCCGAGCAGATCATGCTGCAGTTCAACGTGGGCGGTTCGTGGGAGCACCGTGCGTGGTGGGGCGGCGACCGGATCCCTTATGGCCGCGGTGGAAATACCGCCGGCCACTTCGGTGCGGGGAGCCTCCCGGCGACCGGGGAATGGGTGCGGGTGGAAGTTTCCGCCGCCGACGTCGGGCTCGCCGCGGGAGATAAGGTCGGATCACTCGCCTTCACCCAGTTTGGTGGAACCGTGACCTGGGATCATTCCGGTCGGGTGACTTCGCCGCGCGAGGCATTCCTTGGCGCCGCGCCGGAAAATGTCCGGCAAGCCTTCGCATCGCTCTTGGAGGATCCCGCGGCATCTGGGTCTCACTCCCGGATCCTCCGCACCCACTTCGAGACCACCGCCCCCGAGCTCGACCCGTTCCGCAGCCGGATCGCCGATCTGCGTGCCCGGCGCGAGGGCATCCTCGGAGCGATGCGATCCACCCTCGTCACGGTCTCCGCCACGCCCCGCGAGGTCCGCGTCCTTCCGCGCGGCGATTGGACGGATCTTTCGGGTCCGGTCGTCGAACCCGAGATCCCGGAGTTCCTCCGGCCCGGGAGCGCCGAAACCCCGTCCGCCCCCCCGCGGGCCAGCCGCCTCGATCTCGCCCATTGGATCGTCTCCCGCGACAACCCGCTGACCGCCCGCACGTTTGTCAATCGGATCTGGAAACAGTTTTTCGGCGCTGGAATCTCCCGCAACCTCAACGACCTCGGCAACCAGGGCGAGTGGCCGACCCACCCCGAACTCCTCGATTGGCTCGCCGTCGAATTCATGGAATCGGGCTGGGACGTCAAGCGCCTCATCACTCTCATCGCGAGCTCCGAGACCTACCAACAATCTTCCGATGTTCCCGTCGGGCGCCGGCTTGCCGATCCTGGCAACCGCTTGCTTGCCCGCCAGGTGCCCCGGAGGCTGGCCGCCGAGTTCATCCGGGACAACGCCCTGGCCGTCTCCGGTCTCCTCGTCGAGCGGATCGGGGGAGCGAGCGCCCGCCCCTACCAACCGCCCGGCTACTACGCCAACCTCAATTTCCCGAAGCGCGAATACCAGGCCGATACGGGCGACAACCAGTACCGCCGAGGGCTTTACACCCACTGGCAACGGACTTTCCTCCACCCGATGCTCGTCGCCTTTGACGCGCCCCCCCGCGAGGAATGCACCGCCGACCGGAACGTTTCGAACACGCCGCTCCAAGCGCTCGATCTCCTGAATGACCCGAGCTTCGTCGAAGCCGCCCGCGCCCTCGCCACCCGGGCTATCGAAGGGTCGGCCGACCGCGCCGAACGGCTTCGCACGATCTTTGAGAGGACGCTGGCGCGGCGACCGACCGCCGAAGAATTCGCATTGTTGGCGCGGCTCTGGGAGCAGCAGCTCGCCCGCTACCAAGACGCTCCTGCCGACGCGGCCGCCCTCCTCTCGGTCGGCCTCCAACCGGTGCCTGAGGGCATTCCCGCTCCCGAACTCGCCGCCTACACTTCCGCTGCCCGCGCCGTCCTCAACCTCCATGAGGCGATCACCGTTTACTGAACCTTCCCTAGCTCCACCGATGAACCTTTCCCGCCGCACATTTTTGCACCGCACCGGCCTCTCGGTAGGCTCCGCCGCCCTCGCGTCGCTGTTGGGCAGCACGCCATTCCCGGCGGTAGCCTCAACGGACCGGTGGCGGGGCACGCTCGGTGGAAAGCTCGACTTCGCCCCCAAAGCCAAGCGCGTTATCCACCTCTGCATGGCGGGGGGCCCATCGCACCTCGAAACGTTCGATCACAAGCCCGAACTCACCAGGCTCGACGGCCAGCCGATGCCAGAATCGTTCACGCGGGGCCAGCAGCTCGCCCAGCTGCAGGGCAGCCGCGCCGGGCTCCGGTGCATGGGACCACAACACGCGTTCCAGCGGTTTGGCGACTGCGGCATGGAGGTTAGCTCGGCGTTCCCCCGCATCGGCTCGCTCGCCGACAAGATCGCCGTCATCCGCTCGATGCACACCGAGCAGATCAACCACGATCCGGCGCATACCTTCATGAACACGGGCTCGGTCATCCCCGGCCGGCCGAGCATGGGATCTTGGCTCCTTTATGGTCTCGGTGCCGAGACCGAAGACCTCCCCGGCTACGTCGTCCTCGTCTCGGAAGGGGGCGGTCAAGCCCAGCCGATCTCTTCCCGGCAATGGCACAGTGGATTCCTACCGTCGCGGTTTCAGGGCGTCCAGTTCCAGTCGAAAGGCGCGCCGGTGCACTACGTCGGCAACCCGGATGGCGTCACCCGCGACGATCAATCGTCCGTCATCGGTACGGTGAACGGACTCAATGGACTGCTCGCCAACCGCCGCGACGATCCGGAGATCGCCACCCGGATCAGCCAGTACGAGATGGCCTTCCGCATGCAAGCCAGCGTCCCTGGGCTGATGGACGTGGCGGACGAACCGCAGCACGTCCTCGACCTCTACGGAGCCAGCCCCGGAGACGGCTCGTTCGCTTCCAACTGCCTCCTCGCGCGGCGCCTCGCCGAGCGAGGATCGCGCTTTATCCAACTCTACCACCGTGGTTGGGACCATCATGGCGGCGTCAAAAACGGCATCGCGACAGTGGCAAACCACGTCGATCAGGCCACCGCCGCCCTCGTGAACGATCTCGGCCAGCGCGGGATGCTCGACGACACCCTCATCATCTGGGGTGGCGAGTTCGGCCGCACCCCGATGGCCCAGGGCTCCGGCAGGGACCACCATATCAAAGCGTTCTCCGTCTGGATGGCGGGCGCAGGAATCAAAGGC
>CAZKYJ010000471.1:0-4802 GCA_964556355.1 uncultured Verrucomicrobiales bacterium
GGCGGTTTTCGTCCGGGGCAACCACAAACACCCGAGCGAAAAGCCCAACCCCATCCACTTCCTAGACGGCTTTGGCGGCCAGCCTCTCGACGCGGATGGAAGCGGGCGTCTCGCGTTCGCGGAACACCTGATCGACACCTCGACCGCCCTCACGGCGCGCGTCCGTGCGAACAGGATCTGGATGCGCGTCTTCGGGCGCGGGATCGTTTCGTCGGTCGATGATTTCGGGAAAATGGGGGAAGCGCCCAGCGATCCTGCCCTCCTCGACTATGTGGCGGCACGCTTCATCGAATCCGGATGGTCGACGAAAGCCCTCGTCCGCGAGCTCGTGACCTCCCGGACGTTCCGCATGTCGACGGCACCGGGCGCGGGGGTGCTCGCCGCCGATCCCACCAACGCCTATCTCCAGCACATGCCCGTCCGGAGGATGGACGCGGAAACCATCCGCGACCACATCTTGCAAAGCGCCGGCCAACTCGACCTCTCGCTCTACGGCCCGAGTATCCCGGCCGACGTCTCCGACCACCCGCGGGGCACCGGCTACCCCCGCAGTGGACCGACCGACGGCGCGGGCCGTCGGTCGATCTATCTCGAGCTCCGGCGCAACTACCTCCCCACCCTCCTCCGCACCTTCAACCTGCCGATCCCCAGCGCCCCCGCCGGCCAGCGGCCGGTGACAAACGTCCCCTCGCAATCACTCGCTCTGCTCAACCACCCGCTCGTCCACCAGCAGGCCGCCGCCTGGGCCTCCCGCATCCTCGCCGGAACGGGCGATCCCGATTCTCGGATTCGGACGCTTCACCTGCAGGCCTTCTCCCGACCGCCCACCGGTGCCGAGATGGCGTGGTCACGTGACAGCCTCGCCAGATTTGGCACCGGCGCCACCGAGCACGAGGCCTGGACGGCCCTCTGCCATGTCATGATCAACCGGAAGGAGTTCATCTATGTCTTTTAGTTCCCCGTCGCTCAAGCGCCGCCAGTTCATGTCCCGCGGCGCGCTCGGCTTCGGCTCGCTGGCACTGGGAAGCCTCCTCCGCGACGAAGCCATCGGCGGGCTGCCCCACGCCGAACCGCGGGCGAAAAGTGTCATCTTCCTTTTCATGGACGGGGGTGTTTCCCAGGTCGACAGCTTTGATCCCAAGCCGCTTTTGGCGAAGGAGTACGGCCAGCCGCCCAAGTTCCAAGTCGATGCGACCGTCTTCAACAACAACGGCAATCTCCTGAAGAGCCCGTGGGAGTTCCGCAACTACGGGGAAAGCGGACTGCCGATCAGCGACCTCTTCCCCCACATCGGCAGCTGCGCGGACGACCTCTGTGTCATCCGCTCGATGACTTCGTTTTCGCCGAACCATCCGAACGCCATCTACGCGCTGCACAGCGGTCACATTCTCAACGGTCGCCCCAGCATGGGCGCGTGGGCCGCCTACGGACTTGGCAGCGTGGCCAGCGACCTCCCCGGCTACGTGGTGATCCACGGCGGGCAGGTGCCTTCCGGTGGCATGCAGGTCGTGGGCAACGGGTTTCTCCCATCGACCCACGCACCTTCCGTCTTTTTCCCCGAAGGCAAGGTGCTCAGCAACATCGACCCCATGGAGACGCACCCGTCCCTCCAGGAAGATAAGCTGTCCGCCCTCGCCCGGATCGATGGCGAACTCCTGAGACACCACGAGGGATCCGAGGCGATCCGCTCGGCCATCCAAAACTACGAGTTGGCCTACCGCATGCAGATGTCGGTTCCCGGCGCCACCGAACTGGCCGGGGAGTCCTCCGCGACGAAACGCCTCTACGGGCTGGAATCCGGCAACGCCCCGACCCGCCGCTACGGCGCGCAGTGCCTCATGGCGCGGCGGCTCGTGGAGCGGGGTGTGCGGTTCGTCGAGCTGACGATCACTCCTGCCGGCGGCGACCGGTGGGACCAGCACTCGAATCTGAAAAACGGCCACGAAGAAAACGCGGCCGCCGTCGATCAGCCGATCGCGGGATTGCTCAAGGATCTCAAATCTCGCGGCCTGCTCGACGAGACCCTCGTCATCTTCGCCGGGGAATTCGGGAGGACCCCGTTCGCGCAAGGGACCAACGGGCGCGACCACAACCCCCAAGGGTTCAGTATCTGGATGGCCGGTGGCGGAGTCCGGGGCGGAATGACCTACGGGGCCACCGACGAATACGGGTACTGCGTCATCGAAAACAAACTGACCGTCCACGACCTCCACGCCAACCTGCTCCACCTCATGGGCATCGACCACCGGGAGCTCACCTACCGCTACGGTGGCCGGGACGTGCGCCTCACCGATGTCCACGGTAAGATCATCCCCGAGATTCTGGCCTAGGCTCGACCGGATGCAGGCGTCCGAGAAGTTTGGAATCCCGGAATACGGCGGCGACACCAGCACTCGTTTGAACCCCGCGGCCTTGCACCTGTCCAAAGACGGCGGCGATCGCCTCCGTAGACAAATGCCCGATCCTCCATTCCATTCGCCCATGCGCGTCCTTTTCGCCTTCTTTGTTTTCCTTTCCGCCTCCATCGCCCAGGATCCGTTTTCCTACGGGAAACCGGCAGCCGAACACGTGGCCGTCGAGCTCGTCGCCGAGCGCCCCGCGATCGCGCCGGGCTCGACCTTGACGGTCGGCCTGTCGATTTCCCACGAGCAGGGCTGGCACAGCTACTTCCAGCACCCTGGCATCGGCCTGCCGTGGACGCTGGACTGGGATCTCCCCGAGGGATTCTCGGCGGGAGAGATCCAGTGGCCGGTGCCGGAGGTCATCGAATCTTTCGGGCTCATCTCCTACGGCTACAGCGGCGACGTGCTCCTCCTCGTCGATCTCACCGCTCCGGACGATCTCACGACGGGCGACCCCGTCACCCTCCGCGCCACCGCCAAATGGCAGCAGTGTAAGGAAACCTGCGAGGTGGGCACGAAAGACCTCAGCCTCGCGCTCGAGGTCGCCACGGCAGTTCCGGCGGACACGAACGCCGCCTTCGCAGAAGCGCGAAAACAATCCGCCCTCCCGTCCGACACCTGGTCGCTCTCCGCCACCGTCGATGAGGCCGGCGGCGCCATCGATCTGGTGGTCACCGCCAGCGATCCGTCGAACGCCACGGAGATCTCGCCGGGAGAACTCTACTTTTTCGCCGATTCGGCAGGCCAGGTGGAAGACCTGACCGAGCAAGCGCTCGCCGCCGGCCCGGCTCCGGGAACCTACGTGTTGAAGCTTCCCCATCCCGAGGGAGCCGAGCCGCCCGGCCAGCTCACGGGCATGCTCGCCAAGCACAGCGGCTGGCCAGAAGGTCAGGCCGCGATCCCCGTTTCCCTCACCCTCGGCGCCCAGCAGGCCCAGGTGGCACCCGCCGACGAAACGGAATCACCTGACGACGACACCGCGGGCGAGGCCACCGAGGATCCCTACGCCATCACCGGGGACACCCAGGCGAAGATCGACCTTATCCGCTCGTGGGGTGCCGTCGGGCTAGACGGCTTGGAGGCCGAGGAGCGCGGTCTTTGGGGCATGGTGTTCTTCGCCCTGATCGGCGGGATCATCCTCAACGTCATGCCCTGCGTCTTCCCGGTTCTCGGTATCAAGATCATGGGTTTCGTCTCGCAGGCCGGCTCCAGCAAGGCGCACATCCGCATGCACGGGCTCGTCTACGCGGCCGGGGTCATCCTCTCACTGTGGGCGCTCGTCGCCGTGCTGCTGGCGGTCAAAGCGGCCATCGGAACCAACGTCAGTTGGGGCTTCCAGCTACAGAACCCTGCCTTCCTCGGTTTCCTCATCACGCTGATGTTCGTCTTCGGCCTCAGCCTGAGCGGCGCCTTCGAGTTCGGTTCGTCGATGACCGGGGTCGGTGGCAACCTCCAGGCGAAGAGCGGCTACTCCGGCTCGTTTTTCACCGGGCTCCTCACCGTCCTGGTCGCCACGCCCTGCACCGGTCCGTTCATGGCACCCGCCGTCAGCTTCGCCCTCTCCGGAACCACCCTGGACACCTTCCTCGTCTTCACCGGCCTCGCCGTCGGCGTCGCCCTGCCCTACGTCGTGCTCTCGTTCTTCCCCGCCCTCGTGGAGAAGCTCCCCCGCCCCGGCCCATGGATGGAAACGTTCAAGCAGTTCATGGCCTTCCCACTCTACGCCACGGTCATCTGGCTGGTCGTCGTCTTCACCAAGAACGTCGGCGCGGGCGGCCTCGCCTGGCTCCTCGGCGGCCTCCTCACCGTCGCCTTCGGCGCCTGGGTTTTCGGGCGCTACGGCACCCCGGTCAAAAGCCGTTCGACCCGCTGGATCGCCCGCGCGACCGCGGCCATCACCCTCGTCGCCCTCGCCTGGTCGATCCAGCATAGCATCGCCACCAAGCCCGAGCGCCGCCTCGCCGGCGACGGCGAATCCATCGAGCGATTCGGGATGGAATGGGTTCCGTTCTCGCTCGACCGCCTCATCGACTACCGCGCCCAGGGCCGCACAGTCTTCATCGACTTCACGGCCAGCTGGTGAAGCACCTGCCTCGCGAACGAAGCGGTCGCTTTCGTCAAACCAGGTTCTGAATCCACCAAGAACGCCTTCGCCGACAACAACGTCGTCGCCATGGTCGCCGACATGACGGACAACGACGCCGTCATGACGAACTTCATCTTCGCCTACGACTACGGCTCGATCCCCGTCAACATCGTCATTCCCGGCAAGGAGGACAAACCGGCCATCACCATCGACGGCCCGGTCAGCTCCGGCGCCCCCTTCGTCGAGATGATCGAGAAGGCGGTGCAGTAAGAATCGCCGGGGGAGCGCGCGAAGCGAGAACCGCCCCCGAGAGA
>CAZKYJ010000472.1:0-4798 GCA_964556355.1 uncultured Verrucomicrobiales bacterium
CGGTGCCACGGCGGGCAAAGGAACCGCCCGTCCGCCCCGCTCGCCAGGTGGGCGGCGCCTAGGCTGTCAGGCCGCCCCGCACATCGTCGGCGCGCGCCTCGCGCTGGGCTTTGCCCGGAGGCTTGGCACGGCGGGCCACCAGCCAGATCACGAAGCCCCAGGCCATCGTCACCGCGACGATCCCGTAGAAGATGAAAAGGGTGGTCTTCAGGCCGCTGGTAAAACCGTAGCTGTGCAACCCGACCTCCAAGAGATTGACGTGCCACCAGGAGAACGCCACGATCATTCCTCCGAAGAGCGAGAACTGGTGCATGCCGAGTTCTCTGATGTAGCCCCCCATGCGCGCGTGCAGGATAACGAGGTTCCAGAGCACGATCATGAGGGCGCCGTTCTCCTTCGGGTCCCAGCCCCAGAAGCGCCCCCAGCTGTAGTTCGCCCAAATACCTCCGAGCACGGTTCCGACGAGCGAGAACAAGAGTCCGAAACAGATCACGCCGTAGACCATGCGGGTGAGGGTTTGGAAGAACCCCCGGTGGCTCCGGTGGAGGTCGAAGGTGCGGCCGATGATGTAGACGAACGACATGCACATGGCCAACAACCCCGCGGCGTAGCCCATCGTGACGGTCGTCACGTGGGTCGACAGCCAGAAGTTCGTGTCGAGAACGGCGACGAGGCTCGGCATGGTATCGACCGCCTCTTTCATCTCGTACTTGATGGAGAGGAACATGCCCAGCGCCCCGACGAAGGCCGCGATGGGCAGCGCGATCCGCTTGCGCGCAAGGAGCTCGATAAAGAAGGCCACGATCACGATCACCGCGGTGATGAAGAGGATCGTCTCGTAGAGGGTGGACACCGGCGGGCGGCTCCGGATGATACAGCGCAGGGTGATTCCCGCCACCAGGTAGCCGAGCGGAAGGAGCAATCCCCAGTGGGCCACGGAGCTGACAACCCGGCTGAATTTCCCGCCGGGCGCGAACCAACTCACGGCCACCAGCAGGAACACGACCAGAAACCAGACGAGCGCGTTCGTGAAAAAATCCCAGTTATAAAACGTGACCTCCAACGGGATTTTCCGGTATTCTCCACGCTCCTTCGCGTCTCCGACCACCACCTTCGCGAGCGCGTCGAAGGCGCCCTCGAAGCCTTCCGCGCCCCCGTCCTGGGAGACCAGGTTTTCCACTAGGCGGATCCGCGGGACCGCCCACGCGCGCACCGCCTCGTCGCCGAACGCCCCCATGATCAGCTCGCCGGACGACTGCCACTTCTCGTCCTCGGCGCTCTGTGGGGGGAAAATGCTCAACGCCGTGGCGGTGCTGGCGTTGAACTGAAATCGTTGGAAGGCCGCCGTGAACGAATCCGACGGGCTACTCACGGCCACGTAGCTCTGGAGCGCATCCAAGCGGTCGATGACATCCGTCGTCGACAATGTGACCTGTCCGTCGACGACCTTGCCGCCGGCGATCGACTCGGGCACGCCGTCGGCATCGAACGAAAGTGGCTCGCGGGCGAAATTGAACCCGTTGGCGAGGAATTCGAAGTCGTTCACGTTGGAGGCGAGATCGACGATCATGCGCTGCGTGATCGTGCGATCGCTGGCTTTGATCTCGTTGAATTCCTGCCCTTGCTCGTAGAGCGCCTTGCGGGCGGGCTGTAGCTCGTTGTAGCTATAGCGCCCACGTTTCTCCCCCGAGTGGGGCGTCAGCCCGAGGGCGAAGATCGCATCGGCGTTGTCGACGATGAAGGTAGGGTAGCCTTTCGCGAGATCGGGGTAGAAGAGGACGTCGAGCATCCATTCGGCGGAAGATAGCTTCACCTCCTCGCCGCCGCGGGTGACCGCGAGCGAGCGCTTGCCCACCATTTTGAGCATTTTGAACTGCGCGAAAGTATCCATCGGCTTGACCCGCCCACCCTCCTGCACCGGGAGCTTTTGGAACTGCTCGACGAGATCGTCGCTCCAGCGGATCGGCTGCGCCCCGGCGAGGGACAGCCCCGCGAGAAAAAGGAAGATCTTGGCGATGAGTCTCATATCAGGCGGTGGTTGCGCGGTTGCTCCGCTGGATGAAGGCGGTGAGTTTGATGAGGAAGTGGACGAGCAGGCCGACACCGACCAGGATGCAGGAGTAGAGCGGCCAGTAGTCGGACGGGTTGTTCACCACGGCGAACACCGAGTAGAGCGGCTCGCCCGGCCCCGCGTTCTCGGGTCCCCACGAGGCCTGGAAGAAGGTGTATCCCTCGCTTCTCAGCGGCTCGTTCATGGCGATCTTGATCTTTTCGCTGCGGTCGCCCTCCCGCTTGGTGATATCGCTGGAGAACGAACGTGCCATCCCCGTCCCGGGGTGAAGCTCGCGGGTGAACTTGTCGAGCTCGACGGTGAACGGGACGACCCAGGCACGCCGGGTCATTTTCACGGTGTAGGTCTTGCCACCGGCATCGACCGTCAGCGGATAGCGACCGAGTCCCCAGAGGATCCCCTCGGTGTCCCCCGCTTCCACGTAGGCCCCCACGACGTTGGCCTCGGCCTGGGGATCCCGCTCGAGCGCCTTGAGCGCGAACCCGTCGACCGCCCGACCGGCGGGCACCTGCTCGGCGGTACCGACGACCGCATTGCGGAGGTAGCCCGACAGGGTGATCGAGAACGGGATCGCCGCGGACTCGAAGACGCGGCTGGACTCCCCTGCGAGATCGGAAAACTCGGCCTCGGGAATGACGAGGACGTCGCCGCCGGCGCCCTCACCCGCCTCGGCGATCTCGACCGCCCACTCGGTGTAACTCCGATAGACATTCGATGAATCGCCCTCGTAGAGCTGCATGTTCCCCTCGGTCTTGAACTTGAGCGAGACCCAGCCCGCCAAGATCATGAGCAGCATCGCGGAGTGGGCGATGAGGATCCCGAGGTGGCGCCAGCCCTTCCGCGCCCGGATGATCGCCCCGCAGCACATGTTGATGAAAAGGATGATCAGCAGGAGGTAGACGCCCGGGAGGGGGATGGCGAATCCGGCGCTACCGATCTCGATCTCGTGGATGAGGAACATCTGCTCGAAGTACTTCCGCTGCACTTCGAAGAGCCCGTGATCGACCTGCTCCAGTGTCCCGAGCCAGGTCAGCAATCCGAGCAGGGCGAGGGTGGCCGTGGCGAGCCCGTAGGACGAGAAGAAGGCGAAGACCTGGGCGGGAACCGACTTCTTGTTCCGGATGGGGTTCATGCCGACCGCCTTGCGGTCGGATTCGATGGTGGAGGGATCGGTCATGGTGCCGCGGTTCAGCGGTTGCGGGATCGGAGGGCGATGCTCTCGGCAAAGGCGGCGAACTTTTCTTCTTCGGCCGCCACGAGCTCGGCAGGACCCGTGAGTTTTACGAAGAAAGTGAAGCCGCTGTTCTCTTGGATGAGGCCGAGGAGGCGGTAGTTTGGCTTGGCGTCTTGGTCACCCATGCCTTTGAACTCGCCGGTGATATCGACGTAGGCGGCGGGTCCGCCCATGAGCGTGCGCTGGGGGAGCGCCGCGATCTCCTCGCTGGTGGAGTCTTCGAGCCCCATCTGCTTGCGCCAGCGGTTGACGTTGGCGGCGATTCCACCGCCACCCCCTGGGAGGGCCGTGAGATAGGCTTCTCCCTCGCCATCCGGCCCCAGCCGAAAGTCGAGGACGCGAAGCCGGGACGAGGGAAGCGCTGACCACCCCTCGGGGGTCTCCCAGGTGAACGGGTTCTCCTGGGCGCTGGGTGCCGGCTCGGCCGGGACACCGAAACGCTCTTCGCTCGTCGCCCCTACCTTGACGGCCGCATCAGAAACGACCCTCGCGCGGGTTTCGCTGATCTCGACACGATCTGCTGGGCCGCAGCCCGCGAGAGCCAGCAATCCGGCGGCAACGACGACGAGCGGGTAAGGGCACGACCTCACTGTTGGGGTTTGGGCTCCTCGGCTTTGGCGTCTTCCTTGGCCGGCTCGGCCGGTGCTGGTGCCTCGTCCTTCTTCTCCTCGGCGGCGGGAGCGGGCTCCGGCTTGGGCTCGTCCTTCTTCTCCTCGGCGGCGGGAGCGGGCTCCGGCTTGGGCTCGTCCTTCTTCTTCTCCTCGGCGGCGGGAGCGGGCTCTTCTTTCGGGGCGTTGGGGTCGGCGCCAGGGACTTCGTTGTCCCATCCGAGGTTGACGACCAGATCCGGGTTGCTCTCGACGAGCTTGGCCGCCGCCTCGCGGGTGACCCCGGTCTCCCAGACAAAGAGCTTCTTGAGGTTTTTCAACCCGGCCAGTTTTTGGATCCCCTCGTTGGTCACCTTGGTGCCGTAGAGGTTGAGGTATTCGAGCTTCTCCAGCGCCGCGAGCTGGGCGAGGCCGGCGTCGGTGACACCGGTCTTCTCCAGGCGGAGGCGCTCGAGATTCTGCATCTTGCCGATCTCCGCGAGCCCGGCGTCGGAAACCTTCGTGCGCGCCAGATTCATGTCGGCCATGGCGTCGGCGACCGGCTCGAGCTTGGCGAGTTCGGCATCGCCGAAAGTGTCCGTCACGTTGACGGCGGTGAACTGGAGACGGTCTTCACCTTGGGCGAGCGGGAGAAGCGTCACGCCCACGACCTCCGAAACTTTCGCCGCGAGGGCGGCCACGCGCGTGGCGTTTTCCGCTTTCGCAGCTTTGGCTTTTGCTTCCTTCTCCGCCTGGGCCTTGGCGGCCTCGCGTTCCTCCATCGTTTTCGGCGTGAGGGTCTTGATGAGGTTGTCGAGAATCCCTTTGATATTCTCGGGACGTTCGAGTTCCGAGAGCTTCTTGTTCTCGTGCGCACCCGTCGCGATCAACCATTTGACGATCTCG
>CAZKYJ010000473.1:0-4794 GCA_964556355.1 uncultured Verrucomicrobiales bacterium
CGTCGACGTCACCGGCGGTCAGCGCAATCGTGTCGCCGTCGGGGATGGTGACGGAGCCGGTCGTGATACTCCCGGGCGGGCCGGTGAAGATCGTGCCCGGCACGATGAAGAAGTCGGAGGAGGCGACGGCCGTGGAGGTGCCGAAGTCGATCGAGATGTTGACGACGAGATCGCCCACTGGATTACCAAAGCGGGTGACCGTGTAGGTGCCGGCATCTCCGGCCTCCGTTGCGGTGCGATCGGGGGCGGAGATAGCCACTTCGGGGATCGGCGGGATGGTCTGGTGGGGCTGGTTGTCCGAAGAGCCCGCGAAATTGATGTCGCCGAGGTAGTTGGCGACCAGGGTGACCGATCCGTCCGGGATGGTATTGGTGGTGATACTTGCGACCCCGCCGGCTAGAACGGCGGAGCCCAGCGGCTGGGCTCCGGCCAAGAATTCGACCGTGCCCGTAGGATTGCCAGCGGCCGGAGCGACCGGGCTGACCACGGCGGTGAGGGTGACGATCTCACCGGAATCCGACGGGTCGGGTCCATCGGTCAGGGCGACGGTCGAAGCGCCCAGGTTCACGACTTGGTTGATGGGGGGCGAGGCGCTCGGCGCGAAGCTCGGGGTACCAAGATACCTGGCGGTGAGGGTGCTCGCCCCCACAGGAAACGCCGAAACGTCGAGCTGCGCCTGCCCGCCGGCATCGAGCGGGAAGACGCCCAAGCTGGTGCTGCCGTCGAGGAACTCGACGATGCCATCCGGCGTTCCCGCCGCGGCCGTGACGGTGGCGATGAGGGAGACGGGCTGGCCGAAAACCGAGGGGTTCGGGGCGCTGGCCAGAACCGTCGCCGTGGGCTCGGTGGCGACCTCGAGGACGACGTCATTTCCATCGCCGCCCGCGTAGGTGATGGTGGCCGCCCGCCCGCTCCCGAGGAAATTGGCGATCGAGCCCCCCTCGGGCAGGCCGGCGAACGTGCCGATGACGGGGTCGGTGCCGTCATTGTCGATCACCACGAAAACCTCCCCCGCCGACGGGATGAAACCGGCGGAGCTCGACGGGGCGAGGATGACGTTCGCGCCCAGATCGAGGGTTCCCACGATGACGATCTGCTCGTGATCGGTTGCGGTCGTTCCCGGAGCGGTGCCGCCGATGGCAGGGGTGTAGCTCGAATTGTCAGCGAGGATCAGCCCCCCAACGATCTCCATGATGCCGCTGGCATCGGGGAAGGCCGGGCCGGGGTTGACGGTGCCGCCGAGGGTGACCGGGCTGCCGGTGATGTCGACGCCAATGCCCGTATCCCTGACGAGGCCCGTGCGGGCGATGAGGGAGAGGGGATTCGCGCCGGAGCCCACATTGGTCACGGTGACCGCACCATTGACGATGGTAGTCGGGTCCCGGAAGCTGTAGCTCCCGACCGTGGTCGTCCCCGTTCCGTTGAGGGGGTCACCGATGGTGATCCCGGCAAAACCATCGAGGAGCATGTCGAGCTCGCCGGCGCTGAGGTTCAAGGTGCCGGGAGCACCCGCGAGGCCGATGGCGGCATCCGGCTGGAGCGCGCGGATGGCCAAATCTCCCGAGGAGGCGATGCTGGTGCCGTCCTCCAGTACGATGTCGTCGGCGGCGATGGCGATGTTCCCGGAAGTCGAGGCGAGATCGGCGGCGTCGCGCAATTGGAACCCGGGACTCGTCCCGTCGGTGCGGCGACCGGTGATGGTGATGGGGCCGGAATCGGTCATCACACCGGGACCGTCGGTCGCGAGTTCGACGCCGGCGTTGGCGCTGAAATTCACGCCTCCCGTGCCTCCCCCGCCGGTGCCGGCGATGGTGACGGACGCTCCATCGAGGCCGATGATCTGGGAAGTGCCGCCGAAGAAGAGGAGCGAGACGCCGAAGTTCCCCCCCCCGGTGGTGCCAGGGTTCGCCGTGCCGGTGAGCGTGATGGCATTACGCGAGAGGACCAACGTACCCACGTCGGCGATATCGATACCCTTGTTCCCGAAAACACCCAGCCCGCCATTGCCGACGAGCGTGATCTGCCCGGCACCCATGTTCTCAACCACGGTGCCGAATCGGAAGTGAATCCCGCGGTTGTCGCTCGCCGTAGGATCGTCACCCCCGTTCCCGGCAAGCACGATATTCCCGATCCCGGTCGTCCTGAGGGTGGCGCTGTTCAGGGTGATGCCATTAAAGGCGCCTGCCCGGGAGGCGTCCTGGTTCGCGTTGACCGTGATGTCGCCGTCCACCGAGGAAACGAACGCCCCGGGGGTCATCTCGAACCGGTCCCTGGCGTTGATGGTGACCGCTTGGATTCCCTGCACAGCGACGAAAGCGAAACTCCCCATGACGAACGTCCCCGTATCGACCTGGAGCGCGACACCGACGAGATCGGCACCGAAATTCACAAGGTCGGTCCCCGCCGCGGTCTGAATGACGAGGGTATCGAACGTCCCCACTTCGATGCTGACGGTGTTGCCGTTGACCTGCGTGACCCCGGCACTCGCGGCGGCGATGGCATTGCTCGGGTCGTTGATCTCGAGCACGGGAGGAAAAAATCCCGAGTTGACGGAAAAGTTGAGCAGATCGTCCGAATTGCCCCCGTTGGTGTCCGTCACGGTCAGCACCGTTCCGACGAGGGTGGCTTCGGTCTCGAACTGGCCGTCGTCGTTGATGATGGTGCCGGTGCCCTGATTCCGAATGAAGGCAACGGAGGGTGACTCGGAGCGGATATCGACGGTGATGGTCTCGTCGTTCTCCGGGATGGTATCGGCCACGACCATGACATCGACCGTCTGCGAAAGCGGGCCTCCGGCCGGAAAATTGATCATCGCTCCGATGATGCTATCGAAATCCTCCGGTGCCTGCGCCGTTCCGGTCATGCCGGTGGAGACCTCGATGAGCTCGTCCGACACGTTCGAGTCCCGGGTGATGGTAAAGGTGAGCGGCGTCCTGCCATCGGCGCTACCTTCAATGGACACCGGGTCGTCGATGCTGTAGTTGGTCAGCTCGTCGTCGGTGATGTCGAGCAGTTCCACATCGCCCGCGAAACCGATCGCGGTGGCGGTGACGGTCACCGTCTGGGTGCCGTCGCGCACGGCATCATCGGCCGCAGTGACAGAAAAGTTGGTCGAAGCCTGGTTCGCGGGGATGGTGACGATGAGCGGGACAGTGGCTTCGCTGGTGTCCGAGCTGACGAGGGTGACTTTGAGATCGGACGCATTGACAACGTTCCGGGTGATCGTGGCGACCGAGGATCCGCCGTTCTCCGAGATAGCGGGATCGGCGATGGTGAGATCCAAGATTCCATCTTCTGCTTGGCCGCTAATATTGAAGGTGTAGGGATCGGCAGCAAAGTCACTGTTACCGACCACGACGGTGGCGGCGTGGGCGCCGCTGGCAGCGGGAGCGTAAGCGACGGTGAATGGGGCACCGGTCGATGCGACCTGCCTGATTCTCCGGTTCCCCGTATCCGAAACCAGGACGTTCCCGGAGGAGTCCACGGCCAAGGAAAAGGGAACGTTCACATCGGCGGCGGTGGCTTGTCCTCCGTCACCGGAAAAGCCAGCCGAACCGGTTCCCGCGATCGCTGTGATCATCGCGGTCGAAACGTCCAGCTTCGAGACGGCATGAGTCCCGGGATTGCTGAAGTAGAGATCCCCTGCCCCATCGATGGCGATTCCGAAAGCCCCGCCAGGAACCACCGTGTCAATGCACGCCGTAGCACTATCGATGACCCGGACAATCCCCCCGTTGGTCGCGAAATAGAGATTGCCCACCGCATCGATCGCAATCTGGGACGGCACTCCGATATCAGCTCCCAGGGCGGGTCCCCCATCGCCGCCGATGCTGGCCGGATTCCCATTGCCGGCGATGGTCGTGATGATCCCCGTAACGGCGTCGACCCGCCGGATAAACGATCCGGCTCCCTCGGCAATGAAAACGTTGCCGAAGCGGTCGACCGCGACGCCCTCCGGCTGGTTGAGCTGGGCGCCGCCGGCCGGGCCGCCATCGCCCGCGCTCCCCGGAACCCCGGTGCCCGCGAAAGTCGCGATCGTCCCGGTGGCACGATCCACCCGCCGGACGATATGGCGCGACCGCTCGCTGATGTAGAGGTTTCCCGCAGCATCGATGGCCAACCCGGCGGCGGTGAGCAGTTCGGCATCGGTGGCGAGGGCGCCATCGGCGGTAGATCCGCCGCCGCCGGCGACCCGCCTGATGCCATTGGAATCGACATTGATCGAGCGGACCGTGTTGGCGGTGCTCCCATCGAAGATCTGGATGAAGTAGAGGTTGCCCCCGGCATCGTAGACCGGCGAAAGAATCCCGGAGCCCACAGTCGCGGCGGAAGCATCGCCCCCGTCCCCCGTGACGGTGTTGCTGCCATCGCCGGCGAGCGTGCTGATAATGCCACCGGCAGAGGCAGGCGGGACGGTTGGCAGAAGGGGCGGGAGCAGAGGGACGAACTCTGCGGCGCCCGCACCCGTGAGCGAAATATCGAAGATATCCAAGGGCACGTCACCGGGGTTCGTGATGAGAAAGTCCTGCGCGACGGGCGCGCCCCCGCTCGGCACGGTGCCATAGTCGGTGCCGTCGGCGACCTGCGGGGTGGTATCTCCATTGGGGATGAGGTTCCCTTCCCCGCTGACCTCGATGATCGGGAAGGCGCCAGCCGCGGCGGCGAAGCGATCGATGTGGTAGCTGCTCGAGTCGCTGGGAGATACTGTGGAAACGTTGCCCAACCGGGTGGCGATGACCGGGAACGAACCAGACTCGGTCGTCGCGAAGCCGGTGCTGCCGTTCGCGCTGATAA
>CAZKYJ010000474.1:0-4773 GCA_964556355.1 uncultured Verrucomicrobiales bacterium
AGTCGGCCCTCATCGAGCGCCACCTCATGGGCGGCGACTGCCTCAATGTCGGCTGCGTCCCGTCGAAAGCGCTCATCTCGGCCGCCAAGGCCGCCCATGCCGTCCGTACCGCCGGCGACTTCGGCGTCCGGGTTCCCGATGGCACCACGGTCGATTTCCCGGCGGTGATGGAGCGGATGCGCCGGCTCCGCGCGCAGATCAGCCCCGCCGACTCCGCCGCGCGCTACCGGGACGAACTCGGGGTCGAGGTCTTCATCGGCGAGGCGAAGTTTACCGGCCCCGACACCGTCGAGGTCGGGGGACAATCCCTGAAGTTCGCGCGCGCCTGCATCGCCACCGGCGCGCGTGCCATCATCCCGGACATCCCCGGCCTCAAAGAGTCCGGCGCCCTGACGAACGAGACCGTCTTCAATCTCACCGAGCTGCCCCCCCGCCTCGCCGTCATCGGTGGCGGCCCGATCGGCTGCGAGCTCGCCCAGGCGTTCCAGCGCTTCGGCGCCGAGGTCACCATCTTCGACCACAACGATCACATCCTTGCGAAAGAGGACGCCGACGCCGCCAAGATCGTCACCGACGCCCTCATCGCGGACGGCGTCAAAGTCGTTCCCGGATCGGAATTGTCGAAGATAGAATCCGCCGGGAAGACGCACACCGTCCACTACACCGATGCCGACGGGGTCGCCCAAAGCTGCGCCGTCGAACAGATCCTCGTCGGTGCCGGCCGCGCACCGAACGTCGAGAACATGGGTCTAGAGGCCGCGGGCGTCGAGTTCGACGTCCGCCGCGGGGTCACGGTCGACGACAACCTCCGCACGACCAACCCCCGGATCTATGCCGCCGGAGACGTGGCCTCGAAACACAAGTTCACCCACACCGCCGATGCCAACGCCCGCATCGTCATCCAGAACGCCCTGTTCTTTGGGAGGAAGAAGGCGAGCGCCCTCACCGTGCCGTGGGCGACCTACACCGAGCCCGAGATCGCCCACGTCGGCCTCTACGCCCACGATGCGGAAGCCCAGGGCATCGAAATCGACACCTTCCAATCCGACTTCGAACACCTCGACCGCGCCATCCTCGAAGGGCACAGCGAAGGTTTCGTCAAAATCCACGTCAAGAAGGGCAGCGACAGAATCGTCGGGGCCACCATCGTCAGCCACAACGCGGGCGACATGATCAGCGAGATTTCCGCCGCCATGGCCGGCGGGCTCGGGCTCGGCGGACTCGCCGGGGTCATCCATCCCTACCCGACCGAGGCCGAAGCCATCAAGCGGGTCGCCGACGCCTACAACCGGACGAAGCTCACCCCGCGCGTCGCGACGATCATGAAAAAGATCTTAGCTTGGCGACGGTAGCCGCCACGGCTCCCCCATCGACCGCCTCCATCGATATCTGCATGTCCGCCTTTTGGAAAATGCGGTCGCGGGATCGCCGGTAGGACGGGTCGTAGTGGGACTCGAGCAAGTCCACCACCAGCGCGTGCCATTCGCCGGATTTCGCGAACGATCGCCACCGCTCGAGCCTGTCGGCGCCGACGAGCTTCCCGAGTGGCTCTAACGTTGCCAGAAAATGCGGGGCGTCTTCCACGAAGTGCGCGTAGTCCCCGATGAGGAAATCTGCCCGCGCCGCGCTCGGCACCAGCAGCTCGGCCACCCGCGCTTCGCGCATCCGCGCCCACAGCGTCCCCGGCACGTGCAGTTTTCCCACCTTGTTGCTTTCCGCCTCGAGGAAAACCGTCCGGCCGGGATCGAAGGCGGAGAGCGCCGACCAGACGGCGGTCTCGAACGCTTTCTGCGTCGGCTGGTCCGGCTCCGGGAATTCCCGCCCCAGCTGGGACCCCCTGTGGTTCGCCAACCCCTCGAGATCGAGCACCTGCTCGCCCGCGTCCGCCAGGGCGCGGAGCACCCGAGTTTTCCCCGAGCCCGTCAACCCACCCACGACGCGCAGGCTCAGTCTCCCCGGAGCGGCCAGCGTCTCCAGCTCCGCCCGGACATGGTTGCGGAACGCCTTGTAGCCGCCCTCTAAAACCACCACCGGCCAACCGACGGCGGCGAGGATGGTCGCCAGGCTACCGGAGCGCTGCCCTCCCCTCCAGCAATAGACCAGCGGCCGGTAGCCCGGGGGCTTGTCAACGAAATGCCCGGAGAGCATCCTCGAGATGTTCGCCGATATCAATGCCGCGCCATACCGTCGAGCGAGAAACGCGCTCTCCTGCACGTAGATCGTGCCGACCCTCGCCCGCTCGGCATCGGTCAACACCGGGAGATTGATGGCTCCGGGAACATGATCTTCGGCGAACTCCCCCGGCGAACGCACGTCGATCACCTCGCTCCACCGCCCGTCGATCTCGCCGGGTGCGACTCGTGTCGGCACACTCATCGGTCAGTCTTCCCTTCCGAGGGCGAACGCGTTCGCCGCCGCGTAGTGGTCCGTGTGGGTCAGGCTCACCTTGATCTCGACGATGCCGTGCGACTTGGCGAACGCTGCGGCCCCGCCGTGGAGAACGATCGTCGGCTCGCCGCTCGCCAGGCGCACCACCTCGATCTCCCTCCACGCGAGCGCCTCGCCGATGCCGGTGCCGAGCGCCTTGGAAACCGCCTCCTTCGCCGCCCAGCGCGCCCCGAAACGCTGCTCCGGAAAACGGGCCGCCTCGCAGTAGGCGATCTCGCCCGCCGTGAAAACCCTCGCCAAAAATGCCTCCCCCTGCCGATCCAGCATCCGCCGAATCCGCCCCGTCTCCACGACATCAATCCCGATTCCAAAAAGTTTCATCATCGTTCGGCCATTGGCACATCTCCCATCGGCAGCCACCGCCAGCGGCCCGCCCCCCGTCCATCAAACCGCCAAAACCTCCGCCTCACAACCACCAACCGCGCCCCCCGCGATCGGATGGGCGCCATCGTCCCGCCCGGCCGATCCGCCGCGACGGAAACGACGGCGGGCAAGGGCTAGCCCGGGTAGAGATCCATGGCCTCCCGCATCTCGGTTATGGCGGAGCGGAGACCGACGAAGACACTGCGGGAAACGAGGTGGTGGCCGATGTTGAACTCGGCGAGATGGGGTACGGCATCGAGCGCGCGAACATTTCCCGTGGTGATGCCGTGGCCGGCGTTGACCTGGATCCCGGCGGAGTGGGCGCACCGGGATCCCCCGGCGAGCTTGGCGACCTCGGCGTGCCGGGCCGATCCCGGGGCGGCGTTGGCGAACGAACCGGTGTGGAGCTCGACCATCTCCACCCGCAGCTCGGCGGCGGCCGCGACCTGCTCGGGATCCGGGTCGATAAAAAGGCTGACGCGGATTCCTGCACCCTGAAGCCTCTCGACCGTCGGACGCAGCTCGGCGAGGTGCCCGGCGGCATCGAGGCCTCCTTCCGTGGTGATCTCCTCACGGTTCTCCGGGACCAGGCAGACGAAGTCGGGCCCCACGTCGAGCGCGATGGCCAGAATCTCCGGGGTGTTCCCCATCTCCAGGTTGAGTTTTGTGGCAATGTTAGACCGGAGCGCGTAGACGTCGGCGTCCTGGATGTGGCGGCGGTCGGCGCGGAGGTGGACGGTGATCGAATCGGCCCCCGCCGCCTCCGCCTCCAGGGCGGCGGCGACGGCGTCCGGCTCGGCGTTCGGGGAGTCGAGCATCGTCCGGTAGCGCGCCTGCCGCAGGGTGACGACGTGGTCGATGTTGACCCCGAGCTTGAGTTTCATCAATGGAGGAAGTGCCGATGCTTCGTGAAGACCATGGCCATCTCCCGCTCGTCGGCAGCCTTGATGACCTCGTCGTCACGAATCGATCCGCCGGGTTGGATGGCGCAGCTCGCCCCGGCTTCGGCGGCGGCGATCAGGCCGTCCGGGAACGGGAACATGGCGTCGCTGGCCACCGCGCTGCCCTCGAGGGAGAGCCCTGCCTCGTCGGCCTTCCAGACGGCGATGCGGCAAGAATCGACGCGCGACATCTGGCCGGCCCCGATCCCGAGCGTGCGGTCGGCTCCCGCGAAGACGATGGCATTCGAGCGGACGTGCTTGACCACGCGCCAGGCGAAACGCATCGCATCGATCTCCGCCTTGCTGGGCGGGCGCGCGGTGACGACCTTTTCTTCCAACTTGGCGAGCCCTTTGGCCTTGGGGTCGGAGTCCATGACCATGATGCCACCGGGGGTCGAACGGATCTTCGGGCTGGCGAACATCTTTTCGTAGCCCTCCTTCATCTGCATGAGCCGCAGGTTCTTCTTCTTTTGCAGCCGGGCACGAGCCTCCGTCTCGAAACCTGGGGCGATGATGATATCGGTGAAAATCTCGCTGATGACCCGGGCGAGGGCATCGGTGAGCGGCCGGTTGCACACGATGACGCCTCCGAACGGCGCCTGCTTGTCGGTCTCGAAGGCCTTCGTCCACGCGTCCCGGAGGTCTTCGCCCTCATTGGCGCTACCGACGCCGCACGGGTTGGTATGTTTCAGGATCGCGACCGTCGGTTTCTTGAACTCGTTGATGAGCTGGACCGCAGCCTCGATATCGAGGACGTTGGTGTAGCTCAGGTCTTTTCCTTGCAGCTGGGTGAAGTAGTCGCCGAAATGGCCGTAGAGAGCGGCCGCCTGGTGGGGGTTGTCCCCGTAGCGGAGCTGCTGGACAAGCGGGAGGTCGAGGGTGAACGAACTTTCCGTTTCCTGCTCCTGGTTGAGGTAGCTGGCGATTGTGCGGTCGTACTGAGCCGTGCGGGTGAAGACCTTGATGGCCAATCGCTCCCGGGTTTTCAGCCGGGTTTCCCCCTTCAGTCCCCGCATTTCGT
>CAZKYJ010000475.1:0-4764 GCA_964556355.1 uncultured Verrucomicrobiales bacterium
GAAAAGATGGCATGCGTGATGGATCAGGATCGGGTGGCGATGTCACTCTCGCGCCACTACCAGTTCGGGGGCGATGATCTACCGGCCGATATCGGCCTGCGCCACCTGCCGGGAGCGATCGTTCCCGAAGAACTGGCGCGGGGTGTTATGCTCCTGGTCGCCGACACCCTACCCGGCGCGGCGCGACGGCTCTTCTTTTTCAAGGGGGGGAAGCTCGATTGGGAGACCTACGTGCAAGTCAAAGACCGCACCTTTGAGCGGTTCATGGCCGAGCCGGAATACGGGACCGAGGGGGTGTTCAGGGTGCTGGTCGAGCGGCAGAGCGCGACGGGAGCCGATGCCGACCGGGTGGTCGCCTTCCGGGTCGGCGACCTCGTGGCGCGGGGAGCCAACGCGCTGCGGCTTCCCCTCGTGCTGACGGCCGATTCGCCGGTGGCTCGCGAGTTCGTCGAGAACGTGCCGTGGGGCAAACAGCGGACGGCAACCGTCCGGCTCGCGTGGGCGGGGACGCCCGCCGACCCCCGCGTCGATCTAAGCGTCTTCCTCTGCTGGGATCTTCTCGGTTTCAGCGAGCCAGAGAAGGAAGATCCGGCGGTCGCGGTGGTGGTCACGGAAGCCGGAGAATAGCGGGCACCATGCGCGGTGCCCTCATCATTTCGATGGCGTTGCTTACGGGCTGCGATGCGCCGCGCACGGTGCCAGATCTCACCCGCGAGGCCTACGTGTGGCAGCGGGACGGAGGGGATCCGGCGGTGGTCGAGGCCATCGCCCGCGCGCGGCGGGAAATGCGCGTGAACGGGTTGTGCGTGCTGGCCGCGGAGATCTCGGTCCCGGAGTCGGGCGTGGTGGAAGAGGCGCCGATCCGGCCCGCGTGGGGCGGTGGGACGGAGATTCCTCAGGCGGCGGCGGTCCGTATCGGCGGGGCGAACCCCACCCGCGTCTTCGTGGATCCCACAGCCCGCGAGCGGGTCGACGGTGCCATCCAGCGGGTGCTGGCGACGGCACCGGTGCCGCTCACCGAAGTCCAGATCGACCTCGACTGTCCGGTCTCAAAACTCGGTGCCTATGCGAGCTGGCTGGAGCGCCTTCGGGAGCGGTTCGAAGGCGTCCCCTTTGGGGTGACCGTGCTGCCGAGCTGGATGGCCAATCCTACTCCGTTCCGGGCTCTGGTCACCGCGGCTGACGGCTTCGTGCTGCAGGTGCATGCCCTGGAGCTGCCGGAGCGTCCGGGAGATCCGGTGGTGATCTGTGACGTGGGAGCGGCGGAGAATTACGCGAACCGGGCGGCCACGTTCGGTCTCCCATTCCGGGTGGCGCTTCCCACCTACGCGAGTGCCGTCGTCTACGATGCGGCCGGGGAGGTTCTCGACGTCGTCTCGGAAGACCGTGCCACCGGAGCCGGACGCGCGGTGGTCGGACGCGCGGATGCGACCGCGTTGGCGGAGCTAGTCGGGAAGTGGCAATCCGGGCCACCGGAAGGGATGACGGGCATCATCTGGTACCGGCTCCCGGTGGCGACCGATCGGATGAACTGGCGCTGGGAGACGTGGGAGGCGGTCAGCTCGGGACGGGTGCCGGTAGGGGAGATCGCCGTCACCGCGGAGGCGACGAGCCCCGGCCTTTGGGATATCGGGGTGGTGAACCGGGGGGAGTCGGAAGAGCCGGTGCCGGGGCGGGTGACGGTCCGATGGACCGGCGGTGTCGCGGGCGGCGGCGACGGGGCCGGTGGCTACACCCTTTCCGCGACCGGGGTCGGACGCGCCGAGTGGCGGTTGCTGCCCTCGACGGGAACGCGACTGACCCGGCCCGGCGATGCCGTCGCCGTCGGGTGGTTGCGGCTTCCATCCGGCGTCGTGCCCGAGGTCGAATCAGCGGTGGAATCGTCGCCTGAGTAGCGCACTTTAGGAGTCGGATGAATGCGCGATCGGTAGGGGTGTTAGTGTTGGTTCTCGTGGCGGGGGCGGCAGGTTGCCTCGCCTGCGGACCGTTTTTCCGGCCGATCTTCCTCGTTCAGAGCAAGGCCCTACTCGCCGCACCCATCGGTGTTTTCCCCGGGGACATCGCGAATGTGGTCGGGGAGCAAGCGCCTCCCCCAGGGATCGTTCGAAAGGGGTTTGGCGCGGCGATGGTGGAGGGCGCGGACGACGTTCTCGAGCGCGACGTCGCGGATCTCGTCGAGGCGACGGGGGGGGACGCCGAGGCCGCGGCCGTTGTCGCCTACCGTGAGTTTCGGGCCACCTTGCTCGAGCAGACGATGCCCTACCAGGTGGAGACCAGCCTGGGTCGCAGCGTGCTCCCGACGGCCGATGAAGGGCTCGCCGCCGCGGTGGTTCCCGACGGACTCCCGGCCGAGTTCCGCGAATATGCGGCGGGGGCGCTCGCTTACCGACGGGGGGATGCGGCCGCGGCGGCGGAGCACTGGGAGCGGCTGTTAGCGCTACCGGAAGACGAGCGCCGTTACCGGTCGGTCTGGGCCGCTTGGATGCTCGCAAAACTTTCGGCGACGCCCGACGAGGCGGTCGCCGGCTACCAGCAGGTCATCGATCTCGTGAGCGCGGGAAATCGCGATGCCTTGGGTCTCGCCCCGGCGGCGCTGGGTTGGGTCGCTCGCCGGGCGCTCGATCGCGGGCAGCGGGCGGACGCGATCGAGCTCTACTACCACCAGGCGATGGCCGGCGATGCGGGAGCCATCGGATCGCTGCGCCAGACGATCCCGTACCCCGGTGACGACGAGGTCACGCCCGACGAGTGGGAGCGCCTCGCCGCACGGCCGCTAGCGCGCCAACTGGTCACCGCCCGCGTCCTGGCCGCAGTCTCGCCCGATACGGAGTTCTACTACGATCTCGCGCCCGCGGAATACGTCCGGACCTGGGTCGAAACAGTGGAGGCCGCGGGCATCGCCTCGACCGAGGAGGCGGAGCAGCTGGCGTGGGCGGCCTACGGGAACGGCGATTGGGAGGTGGCGCGGCGCTGGCTGGCCCAGGTCGAGTCACGGGGGGCTCTTGGACACTGGCTCGCCGGCAAGCTGGCGCTGCGGCAGGGGGCGGTTGCCGAGGCGGCGGCCTCGTTCGCCTCGGCTTTGGAAGGGTTCCCACGACCGATGGAGGATGCCCGCATGCCGGAGCCGTTCGATCCTAGTTGGACGTATGTGCCCGCCGATCTGAACACGTTTCGCACCGGGCAGATCTGGGCCGACTTCGGTGAGGTCAAGATCGCCCAATCGGACTTCGCGGCCGCGCTCGACGCGTTTCTCCGTAGTGGGTTCCGCGAGGATGCCGCCTACGTGGCCGAGCGTCTGCTATCGGCCGAAGACCTCCTGGCTTTCGTCCGCGAGCGGCTGCCGGTGGGTGCCGGAGCCGTGGTTCACCGAGGCTACGGCGATGCCTTCGATCTCGCTGGTGCCGACGACGGCGACGTGCGGAGCTTCGTCCACTACCTGCTTGCACGCCGTCTCGGACGCGAGCGTTTCTTCAAGGACGCGCGGGACTACTACCCGCCCGCGCTGACCCAGGTGTTCGACCACTATGTCGAGCAATTTAGGATCGGTGCCGACACCACGCGCCCGGCTCCCGAGCGGGCGGAGGCGCTTTGGCAGGCCGCGCAGGTGCACCGGACGCTGGGCATGGAACTCTTCGGCGCGGAGGGCGCACCCGACTACGCCTGCTATGGCGGGAGCTTCGTGGGTGATGACATAGCCGAAATCCGCGCGCGTGGGGTGAACGCTTGGGGGCGGGAGTTTGCGCCCGGACTCCCGGTGACGGACCGCGAACTCACGTTGACGGCGGAGAGCGAGGTCGATCCCAGTTTCCGCTTCCACTACCGCCACGTGGCGGCGCAGCTCGCGTGGGACGCGTGCCGGCTCATGCCCGACGGCACCGACGAGCTCGCACGGCGCCTCTGCACGGCGGGCTCGTGGATCAGGCTGCGCACGCCGGAGCAGGCGGACCGCTTCTACCAGGCGCTCGTCCGCCGCGCGCCCGCGACGGACCTGGCAAAACAGGCGGTCGAAAAAAAGTGGTTCCCGGACGTTGACTGGAGCTATCAGCACCACCGCGAATCTCTTGTGGAACGATACGGGAACGAGGTCGCCGAGCGGTGATGCCCCGGGCTTCGCCCACTTTCTCCGCCAGTCTCCAACGTCGCCCACGGGGGCAGGCTCCTCAGCGCTCTTCGGACGATGGGGTTCCGCCGGTGATGCCGCTGAGGGTCGCGCTCCGCCACCCCGGTTCGCGGATGGTGCCATCGGCTTTGTACTCGAAGAGCTTGCTGACCGGGTAGAGGAGAAAGCCCGGAGCGCCCCGCATGTTCATGCGGGCACGGAGATCGACCCGGTCGTTGCGGTAATCGATCACGCCCGATGACCGAAGGCGGAACGCGGCGGTGAGCGCTTCGAGATCCTCGCAGCGGACGATCCCGTCCGAGACGTCGAAGGTGGCGGTGGCTTCGCGGGCGATGCTGTAGCCCGCATCGGAAGTGGGCACCACGGCGGAGACAATTCCCGAGAGCGGGCCAAAAATCGGGATCGCGTAGATATTGCCGCGCTCGATTCTGGCGCTGCCTTGGCCGGTGATCGAATAGGGATCGCCCACCTCGCCGCCAAAGGCGAACTCGGCATCGAGGTCGCCCTCGGTCTCGTTGGTCTGCGAGTAGAGATCGGCCAGCGATTTGAAAGCCACGTTGTTGGCGGTGATGAGGCCATCGTAGCGGGCGGCGTTCCCGTCGGCGTCCTCGAGGCCCTGGAAGTGCGCGGCGGCTTCGATGGTG
>CAZKYJ010000476.1:0-4761 GCA_964556355.1 uncultured Verrucomicrobiales bacterium
GCCAGCGCATGTTCGAGGGGGCGAAGGAGTGGACGAGGATCGACCCCTTCCTCCGGCCCCATCCGGCCTTCCAGGGGCCGAAAGAGGGCTGGGGCCCCGACGCCAGGAACAGTTGGGTCGATGTGCGCAACACGGAGAACCTCTATCTCATGCGCGTGACCAGCGTCTATCTCTTCGCCGAAGCGACCGGCAATGGTGCGACCGCTGCCACCTACAAGACTCACATCCTGAACTATGCCAGGACTCTCTACCGCATCGGCATGGGCGAATGGGATTCGGAGAACTACCACGGCCACTCGCTTGCCCCGCTGGCCAACCTCTATGACTTCGCCCGCGATCCCGAGGTCAAGCGGGCGGCCAAGGCCTGCCTCGACTGGATGTGCACCGCCGGCGCGGTGAAATACTATCACGGTGGCTTCAATGGTCCATCCAAGCGCGACTACAACCACGCGCAGCCGTTCGGAGGAAGCGCAGCCGCCATGCTCTGGGTATACTTTGGGGATAGCCCCTTGCCCGACGACCACCCGCACTGGGAATCGGACGAGGTCCACCTGCTCACCAGTGCCTATCGTCCGCCCATGGCGGTGGTGGCGCTGGCGCGCAAGCAATTCGACCGTCCGGTTGAGCTGTTTTCCTCGAAGCCGTCCTACTCGGCCACCACCAGCTTTCAGGGCGATAGCGTTCCGGAATATCTCGAGACACAGTACGTTGCGAATTCCTATCTCATGGGATCGCTCACCGGCGGGACGACGCCGGGCCCGAGCGACGTCAGCGGCTTCAAAATCCTCGTCGACGATAGTGGGCACGGCGCGCGGGCGTTGCAGGCGGTGCCCGGTCCCGATCCCGAGTTTGTCGGTTCGCCACTTTATAAGGAGGGCAAAGTCTCGGAAGAGAACCGGGTGGCGCAGTACGAGAATCTCGCCCTGTGGCTGGTGGCCGACGGGAGATCGCCCTGGCGGTGGGTCGTTCCCCAGTCTGCCGAGGTCACCATCCGCGATGGGGTGACGTTCATCCGGTGTGACCGCACCTGGGTGGCCATCCGCCCGCTGGGCGCTTCGGCACCCGCGCGCGACGGGGGGCTGACCGACGCCATCGCCGGGGGCGACAACGCCCGCTTCCCGGGCCACCAGGTCCTGGGGGCGGAGGGTACGGGTGCCGCCGCGTTCTGCGGGCTTGCGATCGAGGTCGGCGAGGCGGAAAGCCACGGCGACTTCGCACGATTCCAGGAGGGTGTCCTCGCCGCCGACGTCGACCTCTCGGAACTGGACAAGGGAGTTGCCCGCTATAAGGCGGCCGACGGGAAGCACCTCGGTATCCACTGGCAGGACGACCCGCTCGACCTCGGCGTCTGGCGCAACGGCCATCGCCACGATCAGGAAAACCACGCCGCCTACCTTTATCATGGCGGGCCTGTCGAATCGCGCTGGGGCGAGGGCACGCTCCGCGTCACGGCCGGTGGCTACTCGTTCACCTCCGCGGTTGATAGCTCCGGCCTGGCGAGTTTCTCCAACGATCAGGAGAGCTAGCGGCGACCTCCTGCGCGACCGAGCCCCGTTCAGCCGTGAAGATCCGCCGGCGGACCGCTCGCCCGCCCCGACTTCGCCGGGGAGACCGGGGGGCACGACGCGCCTTGCTGTGGGACGGTCATCGAGAAATGTCTCCCGCGGATCCGGGGGCATCCTGGAAGATCGGGGCAGACAGAAGGGGAGGGCCGGCTTTCCTCCGGCACCACCCGGCGCAATTTGGTCGACAAATCGCCGTCGCGAAGGGAGTAGTGAAAGCCTAACCTAAAGCACCCCCAAATGAAACGCCGCCAGTTCCTCGCCTCCTCGTCCGCCGCTGCCTTCGGCTTCCAAATCGTCCCCGCCCACGTGGTTTGCGCCGCCCCGAATCGCATCGCTCCCAATGCGAAAATCCGGATCGCCGCGATCGGCTGCGGGGGGCAGGGCGGCAGCGACCTCAACGGTATGGCCGGCGAAGATATCGTCGCCCTCTGCGACGTCGACGAGCGCCGAGCTGCAGAGTCTTTTGCCAAGTTTCCCAAGGCCAAACGGTTCCGTGACTTCCGGGAGATGTTCGATGAGATGGACGACCAGATCGATGCCGTCCTCGTCGCCACCCCCGACCACACCCATGCCGTCGCCGTTCTCGATGCGATCGGGCGCGACAAGCATGTCTATTGCGAAAAACCTCTGGCCCACTCGATCGCCGAAGTCCGCGCCATGCGCCGGGCCGCCCTCGACCACAAGGTCATCACCCAGGTAGGCAACCAGGGACATTCGTCTGACTCGATCCGTGTCTTCTGCGAGCTGATTTGGGCGGGTGCTATCGGGAATGTCACCCAGGTCAACGCCGGCTGCGATGCCTTCAAGGACGTCTACTGCCAGATCGGAAAGCATCCCGATCTCCTCACGCAGCGGCACGACGTCCCCGCCGAACTCGACTGGCCGCAGTGGCTCGGTCCTGCTGCCGAGCGAGCCTACAACCCCGCCTATCTCCCCTTCGCCTGGCGCGGCTTCTCCGCCTTCGGTTCCGGTTGTATCGGTGACTGGATCTGCCACGTGCTCGACCCGACATTTTGGGCGCTCGATCTCGACGCCCCCACTTCCGTCACTGCCGAGGTCTCCGGTTTCGACCCGCGCAAGGATCTCGAATACTACCCGAGGGGCACCAAAATCACCTTCGAGTTCCCGGCGAAGGGAGATCGACCGGCGATGAAATTCGTCTGGCACGACGGCGATACGCCGATCCCGAAGCCGGCCGAGCTGGGCGACCGCCAGATGGTCGGCACCGGCGCTGTCGTCATCGGCGACCAGGGCACGATCTTGCACGGTTCCCACGGTGCCGGGGGCGTCCGTATCATCCCCGAAGAGGCCCACCAGGCCTTCGGCAAGGTCGAACCGAAGATCCCCCGCGTGCGCGGAGGCCACCAGGCCGACTGGATCGATGCCATCCGGGAGGACCGGCCGGCCGGATCCTCCTTCGAATACGGAGGTGCCATGAGTGAAGTGGGGCTCCTCGGGATGATCGCCATCCGCTTTCCCGGCGAAACCCTCAACTGGGACGCCGCCGCCATGAAGATCACGAACCACGAGGAGGCCAATAAGCTCGTTACCCCCCAGTTCCACCACGGGTGGTCGCTCTCCTAGCTACTCGCGCGCTCCGCTGAGCGCCAAAAAAGGACTGCCGGTGGGTCACGGGAATGCGGGAATGCGGTTCGTGACCCCCACGTTCTCTCTTCCGGCATGCGAATTCTAGCCGGGATGAATGCCCGTGAGGGGCGCAGGTTCGAGGCGAACACGGATCCGTCTACGGTGGCTAACGGGAGCCGAGACTTACGGGGGCGCCTCCTATCGTCCGTCTGCCCCTCGAATCATGGCACTCGCGAGGCGTCCAACGCGGCCACTTGTGCCTGCCACCCAGACGACACCGTCGGCGACGCTCATCGTGTGGAAGCCGTCGGTTGGCAGGGCCGATTGCCATGTGGCGCCCGCGTCGCGCGAGATGTCCGCCCCGGACGGACCCACCACCACGAGGGTTTCCGCATCGAGATAGGCGACGCACGAGCGGAAGGAGAACGGGGCGGCGCCGTCCTTTGCCGTGACGAGTTGCCACGATTTTCCCCCGTCGGTAGTGCGCATGGCGTTGGCCTTGCCCGCGCCTTCTTTTTTGTAATCGCCACCGACGGCCATGCCATTCTGGCCGTGAAAGGCGATGGAGAAGATGCCCGTCGACGGGAGGCCGGCGATCAGGGGCGTCTCGATGGTCTGCCAGGATCGTCCCCAATCGGTCGAGTGGAAAAGCCGGGCGACGCTGCCCCCGCTGGAGACCCAGATATGCCCCTCCTGGTTCACGGCCAGGTGGGTGCCGCTGGCGGCGAAAGCGTGCTCGTCGATCTTCATCTGCGGGGCGTTGTCTTGGGCCAGGCGTCGCCAGGTGGCGCCGCCGTCGTCGGTGGCGAGGAGGAACAGTCTGCCGTCGATGGGATCGCCAGCGAGGATGCCGTGGGCGGATTCCTTGAAGGCGATGCCGTTGAAAAAGCCTTGGGCTTCACGGTTCTGGCAGGTGAGTTGCCAGGTTTTACCGCCGTCGCCCGTGAGGTAGATTCGCGACGCATCCCCGGCGCCAGCGCTCATGGCGACACAGCGTTGGGAGTCGATTGCTTCGAGGTCGCGGAAGTCCAGCGAGTCGTCGCCGATCCTCGTGAAAACCCAGTTCTCGCCCCCATCGGTGGTGCGGGCAACGCCACCCACCGTGCCGAACCAACAGACCTTGGCATCGACGGCCCCAATCCCGCGGATGGAGGTGGCCACGGGGGACGGAGCGAACTCTCCGGCCATGGCCGGTAGGGCAAGGAGGAGAAATGGTAGGACGCGTGTGAGCATGAATCGGATGGTCGAAAAAGGGGGACGATAGGGGCGCATTCTGACTGCGGGATCGTGGTCTGGAGATTTCTTTTGCCGTCGTGGGTGCCCCGGTTCCGGTGGGCAGCGGTTGCGACCGCTCCACGGGGTTCATTTCACTTCTCGACTCTCAATCGAATGAAGACGGGGTCAGTCCCACCAGTTCGTGGAACGCGCGCACGGATCGTTTGGGTCGAGACGGAGTCGCTGATCACCTCCAGCGCGGTCGGCACCCACTCACCGAAGCCGTGGGAGATCTCGGCCTGAACTGTCACGTCGGCGACGCCCTTTGCCCGCTCGAAGACGAGCGTCACAAACTCCGGGGTAACGGACACCGCCGGTGACGCCGACGACGAGG
>CAZKYJ010000477.1:0-4757 GCA_964556355.1 uncultured Verrucomicrobiales bacterium
GAAGTCGTGGCCGACGGCGCCGATCAGGCAGTATGTATCGCGTGGGAACCCCGCCAAGGCGCGACCGATGAGCGTATCCGCCTCCCCGCTGCCGTAGACGTCGGCGGTCATGAACGTGCGGATGCCCTTCTCGTAGGCGCGGTGGACGGCGGCGATGTAGCGCTCGTCGTCGAGCGGCTCACCGTAGTGCATGAAGCGTCCCCCGTTCCAGGTTCCAAATGCGGTGGTTGTCGGTTCCATAGCCATATGCTGGGAACGTAGGCGGCGGCGCACCCCGCTCAAACCGGATTTTGCTCCGATCGTGGACAATCAGCGCACGAGCAACGCCCGCGAGGCCTCGACGAGCTGGCGGAACTCGCGGCGGAGCCCGAGATGGTCGCGGGCCTCGGGCGCCTCGGCCAGCTGGGCGATGCCTTCGAAGTCCAACGTGCCGGTGTAGTCGACGTCACCCAGCAGCATCCCGAAGCCGGCGACGGCAACAGCGAAGCGAAAATCCTCGGTGGCGCCGAGCAGTGGCGTGGCCTCACCCGAGTCCCGGAGAACCGTCTCGAGCGATTGGCGCTCGGCCTTGGCTTCGCCGGGAGCCTGCCAGCTCAGGCGGAAAGTGAGCAACTCGTCATGCCCCGGGAGCTGCGCCGCCCGATCGGTAAGCTCGCGGGCAACCTGTTGGTAGCGTAGCGGCTCGGCGAAGGCGTTGGACGCGAGAACCCGCGCCTGCTCGGTCGGGATAATCTCGTAGATCGCGGTCACCTCCTCGCCGCCGACCAGGCGGTCGGCAGCGCTCGGTGCGGACGAACCGAGGGCGCCGAGGACGGTGCGGCGGGAAGTGAGCAGCCGGTAACCGAGCACGCTGCTCGGGTTGAATTCGACCTGCAAGAGAGCATTCTCCGCGACGACCGCGGCGGGCACCCCGCCCACGTGATCGAGCGCGCGGCGCGCCTCGGCCGCGGAGCCGGCGTGGTGGAACGCGATCTCCGCGGCGTCGATCGCCCGCAGCCCGTCCTGGTCGTTGATGATCTCGAGACCGAGTCCGACGATATCCACGGAGGCCACCCGGGAAGCGATCGATCCCAAGGCGCTGGCCAGCTCCCGACCCGAGCTACTGCTACCGTCGGAGATGGCGATGACCCGCGCGCCAGCACTTCGCGGGAAAAACTTGGAGGCCAGGGATACCGCCTTCTTGAGATCGCGCCCTCCGACGGCAGCCGCGGGGGAAGTCATCGATGCCAGGGCGGCTCGGATCGTCGCCCGCTCGGAGGCGGGAGTCGGCTCGAGAACGGCGAACGAGCTCCCCCCGTAGGCGATTCCCGCGACGCGGCCGCCGTCCCCGACCCGGTCGAGCAGCGCATTGAACGCGTCGAGAACCATGGGGAGCTTCGAGCCGGCGGCCATCTCGGACGAGGCATCGACGAGGAGGACGACGTCCCGCGATGCCGCCCGCGCGCCCCTCTCGACCTCCGGGCGCACCTTGAGCCCGATCCGCACCAGCTGGTGTCCCGGGTTCCACGGGCAGGCCGCACGCTCGATGCTCACCCGCGCCGGGTCGTCCGCGCCCGCCGACGGTGCCGGGTAGCCGTAGTCGAAATAATTGACGAGATCCCCGACGCTGACCAGCTCCGCCGGCGGGAGGGTGCCGTAGGTGGTGAGGAAATAGCGAAGGTTGGCGTAGTTCGTCGCATCGCTGCTCGGGTCGATCGTCGAGACCGGGGCGTCGAGAGGCTGGAGGAAGACCGCCTTGTCCCGCAGCGCGATCCCGCTATCGACCTCGTCGCCCTTCGACGGGATGAAGACCGCCGAAGCGGGCACGTTGCGCTCGGGGAGCGATGTGCCCACCGCGACCCCGTCACGGGTGGCAAGCCAGAGCGCCGAGGGACTCTGCGCCCCGTCCATCGCCGTTGCCTCGGCGACGACGAAAGCCTCCGAGCGCGCGGTCTGCCCCGCAGCGACGGTCTCCAGCTCCAAACCACCATCGTCTCCGGGCGCATCGCCCAGGAAGACGTCATCAAAGCGGGGCACCGGATAGTCGATTCGCACATCGCTGGCCCACAGGGTCTCGGGAGCACTATGGACGGCTTCGGCGATCTCCGGGACGCCGTCGAACGCGACGTTGATCGCCCGGCGTTCACCGATCATCTCGCTGACCGACCGGTCGAGGCCGAGTTCCGTGACCGGGCGGTCCCAGAGCTGCTGCCCGACGAAAAGTCCGATGGTGAGCACCGCGGCGGCGGCGGTGAGCCCGAGGACGAACCCGCGGTGCTGGGTCCGGGCGACCTTGCGGATCGACTCCGCGACCGGGAACGTCTCCACGGCCCACGGGAGCGGTTTGTCGAGGCTGCGCCTCGGGATCCGGCCCTTGAGGATGTTCGCCCGCTGCTCCGAGGTCAAAAAGAGCCCGGGTTCCTTGGCGAAACCGTTTTGCAGGACGGCGGCGGCCTCGAGAATCTCCTCGACGGTACGCGCCCTACGTGGGTCGGCGGCGATCGACTTCTCGATGACCTCCGCCTCGTCGCCTTCGAACTCCCCGAGGGAAAAGGCGGTCAGCTGGGGATCGTCGGTCGAGGAGCGATCGGTTTCGGATGGGTGGTTCGTGCTCACGGTAAAAATGATGGTGTTTTGGGAGGAGGGAATGGAGAGAGCTAGTTGAGGCCTTCGCGGTGGTTTAACAGACCACGTACCCGCTTGATGCCGGTGTGGAGGAGGAAGCCGACGTTGCTGACGCTGAGCCCGGTGATCGAGCTGATCTCGCGGTAGCTGAGCCCCTGTTGAAACTTGAGTCGGATCACCTCTTGTTGGTTGTCAGGGAGTCGCTCGAGAAAGCGGAGGACATCTTCCAGGGCCTCCTCCCGCTCGGCGGACTCGACGGGATCGGGCGCGGATTCATCGACGGTGTGGAGCGTCTCGATCTCGACGGACGAGATCCTCTTCCGCTTGCGCAACATGTCGAGGCAGCGGTTCCGACAGACGGTGAAGAGCCAGGGCTTGAGCCCGCTCCCCACGCTGCCTTCGCGCTGCTGGTAAAGTTTTAAAAACGTATCTTGCACGGCGTCCCTGGCCGCCTCCACGTCATGGAGGATGCTGTTGGCGTATCCGAGCAACGGCCGTTCGAATTCCTCCAGAGCCCGCTGGAGGAGTTCGGTGGCAGTTTCAGAGACTTGGCCTTTCAACACGTGCACGTTATGCTTTCAGGAACGTAGCTTCTACGGTTATCTTAGAAAAGAATCCAATGTCCACCCATCCCACTCCTACGGCGTCCATCTCGACAGCCGACCGCCTGGCGGGCGCGATCTGGGGCCAGTTCGTCGGCGACGCCGCCGCGCTCGGCTCCCACTGGATCTACGATCTGGACGAGCTCGACGACCGCTTTCCCGATGGCCTCCAAGGATTCGACGCCCCCGCCGATGACCACTACCACGCGGGCAAAGAACCGGGCGAGCTCACCCACTACGGCGACGCCGCGCTCGTCCTCCTGCGCTCGCTGGCGGCCCGCGGGAACTTCGATCTCGGCGACTATGCGGAGCGGTTTTTCGAGACCTTCGGAGACGCTTACACCGGCTACCGCGACCACGCGACCAAAGACACCATCGCCCGGAAGGAGGCGTGGGCGGAGACGAGCCCGCTGCTCCCCTACACCAACCAGCACGGTGCCGACGACGACCAGCCGGGCACCATCACCCGGATCGCGCCACTCGTCGTCTGCGCCTGCGGCGAGGACGAAAGCGACTTCCTCGCGACGGTCGCCAGCGCCACGCGGTTCCTCCAGGACAACCGGCGGGCGATCGCCTACAGCCAGGCCCACGCCCTCATCCTCCGGGAGCTCTTTAACGGTGCGTCGCCCGACGAGGCACTCGATCTCGCCTCGACTGTCGACCAGGAGGTCTGTGAAAAGATCATCGCCGCGCGTGCCGTGACCAACGTGGACGTCGTCGATGCCACGGCCGAATTTGGACAGAGCTGCCCGTTGCCCAACGCGTTCCCGGCGGCGCTCCACGCTTTCCTCGTGCACGCCGATGTCGAGGGTTTCAAGCCGACCATCCTCGCCATCCTGCGCGCCGGCGGCGACAACGCCGCCCGCGCCGGAATGGCCGGAGCCTGGCTCGGTGCCCACCTCGGGCAGAACGCGATCCCCATCGCGTGGAAGGAACAGCTCAAAGCGGGCGAAGAAATCCGGAAGCTCGTCCGCCTGGTCATCGCGTGATCCGACCGCTCCGCCGCTGAGCTGGAGTAATGCCGCGCGCGCTGGAGGAAGCCCAGCGGAAGCGGATTACCATTCCGGAGAATTCAGTAGATACGTCACATTTCCCGCTTGCAAATCGCGCGGGAAATCCGATACGAATTCTTTGCAGATTGCGGCCTTGAAACCGGGCGAGCCGCCGCCCCCCAACCACCTGATTTCAAGTCGCTTACCGTCCATGAAACCCCTCTCGCTCGGCGCCTTCGCCCCCGTGTTTCTCGCCGCCTCTTCGCCCGGGGCAATCGTCTCGTTCAACTACCTCCAGTCGGACTTCGCGACGGGCAGCGGAACCATCGGCGCATTCTCCATCGACGACGGTGGGGGGGCGGTTAGTTTCGGGGCGACCGCCCTCCCTGCGGCGGTTGTCCGCAACCCCTCGCCGGCGCTGGCACCGCCCTCCGCGGTCGGCGCCATGAGCACTCAGGCGGGGCTCAGCAACGAGTCGAACGCGGCGGTCGGACTCACCTGGAGCGGGTTCGTCACGGCCACCGGAACGCGTGGTGGCCAGGTTTTTGCGATCGACATC
>CAZKYJ010000478.1:0-4745 GCA_964556355.1 uncultured Verrucomicrobiales bacterium
CATATCATCTTGGGGAAAATGGTTGTCCCGATGGTAGACGAACCCGTAGTCGAGAAGGGAAAGGTCGTCATAGGCATCCAACATCTCGCCGCAGAAATCCCTCTTGAACAGCTTTCCCGTATGCCCGCGGTAGATGATCTCCGCGGGAGCCGGATTGTAGTATTCCGAGAGGAGGATGTAGCGTGACGATCCGCGGTAAAGCGCTTCATAGGCGAGCGGCAACTTTTCTGGATTGATGTGGATAAGCACGCCTTTGGTGAAGGTTAGATCGTAGGTTTGCTCCGGTGCGTACTCGAGGATCGAACCCAGGTGCAAGTGGACATCGGGCACGTTGGCTTGAAGCTCCGACGCCGCCTTCGCGTTGATCTCGACAGCTGAGAGTGACGCGTCCGGCAGCAGGTGGCGCAGCGCCATCAGATTCAGCCCGATGTTCGAGCCCAGCTCCAGTACGGAACCGACGGAGCGTGTCCGGGAGAGGACCGCGCCGAAAAAAGCGATGTTGGCGGCGATCCAATGTTTGCCGCGATTGCGCCCCGTGTAGTCATTGCCAAATTCGCCTTGCCAGAAGGACTCTTGTTCTGTTGTGGGTGTCATGCTGATAGTTCTTTCCGATTCTTCTGCCGCGAGAGACTGGCTGAGAACCGTGGGGGGGAGACCCGCCGCGCAACTTGTCGTAAGCCAGTGGCGCGCTCTGGAATCTCGGAGTTTGCCCCACCACGGTAGAGCCGATCCACCCGGCGAGGGGGCAACCCCTCCACCGGCACCAGAATGCGTCATGCCGACCAAACAACATGCCGGACCGGGCGTCCACAAGAACTCCTCCGGCTACGGGCGTCCGGGCCGGGAGCGAAGCCGTGGGGACGCCCGGGTTCGGGGAGCCATCGTCCGCTGTTGTCGCCACCGACGGGAGGCGGCGGGAGTAACGTGGACGATCACCCCTGGCGACTTGCTTGGATCTGGGGTGGCGCCGCTTCGGACGGAGGGGCTTCGGGGCGTTTCCGGCGGGCTCCCTTGGCCGGCGGGTTACGGCAGCACGTTCTCTCGCATCAAGACCCCGATGGATTCCTGGTCGAGGGCGGTGTCGCAGATCACCATCTCGTCGATGTCGCCCCGGAAGAAGCGGCCATGGGTTGCACCGATATGCTCGCGACCGCCGTCGTAGGCGAGGTTCCTCCCCATCCAGATCCCGTGGTCGGAGGTCGGGGTCTCGCCAATATCCAAGGTATCGACCACGCGCACGGATTTCCGCCCGGCGGGCTCGCGGACGCCGTCGATGTAGAGAAAGATGTGGGTTGCGGTGTTCGGGCGTCCTTGGGGATCCCCGTACATGACGACCGCGCAATGGTGCCAGCGGCCGTCGCGGAGGTCGGTGGTACCGACAACCCACCCGCCAGAGGTGCCGATCCGCAGGCGCCCGATGGGGCCTTCCTCGCCGGCGGGATTCACCGAGATCTGCCAGGCCGAGCCTTCGCCACGCGTGCTCCCCCAATTGACGATGCCATAGCCCTCCAGGAGGCCAGAGTCCTCGGGAACCCGCACCCAGAACGCGACGGTGCGCGGATCCGACCCCATGATCCCCCGGAAATCCGACTCCAGATAGCCCGACGTTCCGTCGAAGCGGAGCGCCCCTCCGTAGCGGCCGGCCACTCTTTCCGGGACGGGGCCGCCCTCGCTGAACGAACGGAAGCGTGCGTCGGCGCTGTCCCCCCCCAGCCCACGACCACTGTTCGCGGCGATCTCGTTCCCGGCGCCATCGAAGCTCCACCGGACAAACTTCGGCGCCCGGGCGACCCGCGGTGGCAACTGCGTGATGAACGCGCTCTCGTCGGCACCGGGGAGGCGGGAGGCTCCCCCATCGGCCAGGCGCAATGCCTCGTTGGCCGTCAGGTGGGTGGTCTCTCCGCTGGTCGCCCGGGCATCGACGGCACCTTCCAAGACGTGGACGTCCATGGTGCCATCGTCGCCCACCGCCACGCCGAACTTCGTCCCCAGATCCACGAGCCGACCGGCCGCCCCGTCGATGACGAAGCCGGTGGCACGCTCGTCTTCGATCTCGGCCACCAGCCGCCCCGCGTGGAGGTAGCCACTGTTCGGCCCGGTCACCTCGTAGGCAGCGGGCGCTTCGAGGATGACCCGCACGCCGGTGCCGTAGCGTAGTTCGACGAGACCGTCGTCGATCGTCACCCGGCTCCCGACGACCAGCGAGGCACCTTCCAGCTCTCCGGCGAGTTCCTCGCTGCGGACGATCTCGGCCACGGGGGCTGCCGGCCACCACCCGGCGAGGAAGAGCCCGGCTACGACGACCGCCGCGACGGCAGCGGCCGCCCAGGAGAGCGCGCGGACGGCCCGCCCGCGCCGCACCCTCGCGCCGACCGCGGCGGCGAATGCACCCCCGACGACCGCGTCCGTCCCGGCGTCGATCCGCGCCCCGAGTTCTCGGGCGAAACGGCTCCCATCCCGGCTCAGCGCCAGACCGAGAAGCCGGTCAGTGCGCACGAGCGCGGCCAACCGCGCCGCCACCGCGGGACGGCGCCCGCAGATACCGGCCAGCTGGCGCGCCGCATCCGGAGTGAGGTCGCCCTGCACGGCATCCGCTAGGAGCCGCTCGACGGTTGCTTGGTCGGGCTCGCTCTCGTCCATCATCCCTGCGCGATCGTCGCGGTTTTGTCCTCGATACACCTCGCCAGCGCGGAGCGAACTCGATGGAGCTGCATCGTCAGCGCGGAGTAGCCGCGCCCGGTGCGCCTTTCGATCTCGCGCACGGTCTCGCCCCCGACGTAGCGGGCGACCAGCACCTGTCGGGTCGGCCCATCGACCTGCTCGAGGCACTCCTGCAGGGCGCCGAAAACCGCGGACTCGCCATCCGCTTCGGGCGCCAGGCTACCGTCCAGAATCCCTTGGAGTTCCTCGTTGCCGCCGATGGGCAGCGGGCGGAACTTCCGACGGTGGTTGCGCAGCACATTGGTGGCGATTCCCCGGAGCCAGGCCCCGAATGGCCCCTCCGCCGTGAAGCCTCCCATTTTCCTGTGCGCGATCACGAAAACGTCCTGCGCCAGATCTTCCACCTCGTTGGCGTTGGGCAAGCGCACGGCAAAAAACGCACGCACCGGAGCCTGGTGAACGAGCACCAGGCGCTCGAAGGCCAAGAGATCGCCGCCGCGGGCGCGGGCGATCAGTTCGGTCTCGTCGATATCGGCAGGGAGAAGCATCCTCGTGGTTAGAGTGTCCCAAGGTCGTTCATCTAACACCTGCGGGCGCAGATAAAAAAATCGATCGCCCGTGTGTTACTTTCGCAAGCTCGTGACAGACAGAAGGTATGAGCATTCCCCCGACCCTCGCTTCCTTTCTCTGCGTAAGCCTCGTCTCCGCGAACGCGGCCGTCGTCGTCGCCGACTTCAACGACAACTCGCCCGGCCCGCTCGGTTCCTTCACCGCCGGGGCTGGGCAAGGTGGCGGCTCGGGGTGGGATGGGGCATCCGTCTGGGGGAACACCGGAACCATCAACGTCGTCGGAGGCGATCTCGCCGCCCCGGGCTCGACGAACTACGCCATCGCCCAGACCGGCACGGGCCAGAGCATCCAAGGGACATTTGCCACCGGTCGCCACACGACCCGCGCCGTGGCCACCACGCTCGTTGGCGACATCTGGTTCTCGTTTCTTTTGAACCAGGCCACGATCAATTCACGCGGCGGCCTCAGCTTCAACCAGGACACCTCGGCACCGGGTGACCCGCGCATCGTGGCCACCGGCACCGACCTCCGTCTCGGCCTCGCCACACTCCAGGGGTCCGGGGCGGCGCTCACCGTCGGGCAAACCTCGCTGGTCGTCGGGCGGCTGAGCCTCTCGGCGGTCGGTGCCGAAACGCTTTCCGTCTGGGTGGACCCCGACGTCGCCGGCGGCATTGCCGGGCTCGGCGCGCCTTCGACCACGCTCACGGAAGACGCGCCCGCACTCGATGCGGGCGTCACCCGGATCGGGCTCCAGTCCTACTCGTCGGACAACCAGGGCGGCATCCTCGACTCGGTGCGGTTCAGCGACGACCCCGATCGCAACCGGGCCTTCGCCGACGTCACGGGGATCTTGGTTCCGGAACCAGCAACTGGCATGCTTGTCGGGATCGGGGCGCTGCTGGCGCTCGGGCGCCGCACCCGCCGGGGATAGAGGATAGCGGAGCCACCGAACATCCGATCCCGACCATGAAAGCGTCCACCCTCGTCGCCGTGGCTTTGGCCATATCCTTCCACCACGCCCGCGCCACCACCGTCACCGCCGATTTCAACGACAACACCCTAGGGACGCTCGGATCATTCGACGCTAGCGGCCAGGCCGGCGGCAGCGGCTGGGAAGCCGGATCGCTTTGGGGGAACACCGGGACGATCAGCGTTATCGGCGGGGATCTCACCGCGCCCGCCGGCACCAACTATGGCGTCACCCAAGACGGCACCCCGCAGAGCGTCCAGGGGAACAACACCATCGGACGCCACACTACCCGGGCCACCGGAGCGCCGCTCGCCGGCGAGATCTGGTTCAGCTTCCTCCTCAATCAGCCCAGCAGCCAGTCCCGGGGCGGCATCACGTTCAACCAGGACAGCTCGGCGCCCGGCGACCCCCGCATCGTCGCCGTCGGGGGTGAGATGCGTATCGCGCTCGACGCCCTCCAGCCCGCCGATGCGGGCGGTCGCGTGCCGATCGGCGCGGACATGCTCGTGCTCGGTCGCCTCACCATCGCGCCGGCAGGGACGGA
>CAZKYJ010000479.1:0-4742 GCA_964556355.1 uncultured Verrucomicrobiales bacterium
CTACCATCTTCCCCGTCCGGGCCGCCGACGGGGCGGGCATCGTCCACCGGAAGGAGGTTCCCGCGTGAGCGAGGCGGTCCTCTTAGAGGCGCGCGGGATCCAGAAGTCGTTCCCCGGGGTCAAGGCGTTGGGCGGCGTCGACCTGACCGTGCGCGCCGGCGAGATCCACGCCCTCATGGGCGAGAACGGCGCGGGGAAATCCACCCTTATCAAAGTGCTCACCGGCGTCTACCCGCGGGATGCCGGTACGGTCACGTTCCTCGGAGCGCCGGTCGATCCCGCCTCGCCCAAAGACGCCGAGGCGGCCGGCATCAGTACGGTCTACCAGGAGGTCAACCTCATCCCCGCCCTCAGCGTCGCCGAGAATATCCAGCTCGGTCGCCAGCCCCGCAGCGGGCCGTTCATCCGCTGGCGCGCCCTGAAGAAACGCGCCCAGGAAGCACTCGACCGCCTCGGTCTCGGCGCCGTCGACGTCGCGCGCCCCGTCGGCAGCTACTCCCTCGCCATCCAGCAGATGGTGGCCATCGCCCGGGCGCTCGACGTCGAGGCGACCCGCCTACTCATCCTCGACGAGCCCACCTCCAGCCTCGACGAGGCCGAGGTCGAGCAACTTTTCAATGTCATGCGCCGGCTGCGAGCCGAGGGTCTCGGTCTCGTTTTCGTCACCCATTTCCTCGACCAGGTCTACGCCGTCTGCGACCGGATCACCGTCCTCCGCAACGGGGCCGGCGCCGGCGAGTTCCCCGCTGCCGACCTGCCGCGCATCAAGCTCGTTGAAACAATGTTAGGGCGGGAGCTCAAGGGCGGCGGCGCCGACGAGGGCGGCGCCAAGTCCGGGGTCGCGGCCGGCGACGGGGAGGTCTTCCTCCGCGCGTCCGGCCTCACCCGGCGCGGGAGTGTCGGTCCGGTCGACCTCGTCCTGCGGCGCGGCGAGGCGCACGGATTAGCGGGTTTGTTGGGCTCCGGGCGCACCGAGACCGCCCGGCTCCTCTTCGGCGCCGACCGGCTTACCGGCGGCAGCCTGGCGATCAACGGCGAGCCCGCACCGCTGCGCTCGCCCAAGCAGGCCATCGCCCGTGGCATCGGCTTCAGCTCGGAGGACCGGAAGCGCGAGGGCATCATCCCGACCCTCTCCGTCCGCGAGAACCTCATCCTCGCCATGCAGGCCTCGCGCGGGATTTTCCGGCGGATCCCCAGGGCCGAGCAGGCCGAGCTCGCCGACCGGTTCATCACCCGGCTCGGCATCAAGACCCCGTCCCCGGAGGCGGCCATCCAGAACCTCTCCGGCGGCAACCAGCAAAAGGTCCTCCTCGCCCGCTGGCTCTGCATGAACCCCGAGCTCCTCATCCTCGACGAGCCGACCCGCGGCATCGACGTCGGCACCAAGGCCGAGATCGAGAAGCTCGTGGCTGAGCTCTGCGGCACCGGCATGGCCGTGGTGTTCGTCTCCTCCGAACTCGAGGAGATCGTCCGAACCTGCGCCCGCGTCACGGTGCTGAGGGATCTGAAGAAAGTCGGCGAGCTGGAGGGCGACGCCGTGGCCGTCGATCCTATCATGCACACCATCGCCGAGCCCCACGCCCATCCCGAGGAGGTGGCAACGCCATGAGCGGGGGCGCGCGCATCCTCTGGCCGCTGCTCGGCCTCGTGGCCCTCGTCGTTTTCAACGTCGTCACCACCGATGGCTTCCTCGCCATCGGCACGGTGGATGGACACCTCTACGGGCCGACCGTCAACATCGTCGTGCAGGCCGCCAAGATCGTCCTCGTCGGGGTCGGCATGACCCTGGTCATCGCCACGGGTGGCGTCGATCTGTCCGTCGGTTCCGTCATGGCCATCGCCGGGGCGGTCGCGGCCACGGTCGCGGGGAGCGCGGGCGCCGCCGCCGGCGTCATCGCGGCCCTGGCGGCGGGGGTCGCCGTGGGTGTGGCCAACGGGGCGCTCGTCGCCTACCTCCGCATCCAGCCGATCATCGCCACCCTCATTTTTATGGTGCTCGGGCGGGGCGTGGCCATGCTGGTGACCGACGGCCAGCCCGTCACCATCGATTCCGCCTTGCTCCTCGGCTTCGGTGGCTGGTCTCCCGCGCTTGCGCTCGCCGTCTTCCTCCTCGCCTTCCTCCTCCTCAACCGCACCGCCCTCGGGCTCTTCGTCGCCTCGGTGGGCGACAACGAGGTGGCCAGCCGGCTCTGCGGTCTCAATAGCGGCTTCATCAAACTTCTCGTCTACGCCTTCTGCGGCTTCTGCGCCGCCGTGGCCGGGCTGGCCGCGGCCGGCCGGGTCGAGCGCGCCGACGCCACCCGGCTCGGCGAGCTCGTCGAACTCGACGCCATCTTCGCCGTGGTCGTCGGTGGCACCGCGCTCACCGGAGGCAAGTTCAGCCTCGCCGGCACCGTCGTCGGTGCGCTCCTCATCCAGACCCTCTCCGTCACCATGATCAACCAGGGGATGCCTCCCGAGATCACTCCCCTGCCCAAGGCCATCGTCATCGTGCTCGTCTGCCTCCTGCAGTCGCCCCGCCTCCGCCGCCAGATCATGGCACCGTTCGCCCAGAAGAAAGCATGAGTGCCCGCCTGCAGAGATTCCTCCCGCTCGTTGCCACCGGCCTCGTCCTCGCTGTCCTCTTCGTGGTCGCGTCGCTCCTCTACCCGAATTTTGCCTCGCCGCTCGTGGTGGCGAACATCTTTCGGAACAACGCCTACCTCGGGGTCATCGCCATCGGAATGACCTTCGTCATCCTCTCCGGGGGTATCGACCTCTCGGTCGGCACGGTCCTCGCTTTCACCACCATTTTCATCGCCAAAATGACCTCGCTCGGCTGGCACCCGGCCGCCGCGATCGTCCTTGCGCTCGGGATCGGCGCCGCCTTCGGTGCGGCCCAGGGTTCGCTTATCCAAGTCTACGGCCTCCCGCCTTTCCTCGTCACCCTGGCCGGCCTCTTCTTCGCCAAAGGCATGGCTTTCGTCGTCCACTTCCAGTCGCTCGGCATCGACCACGACTGGTTCTCCGCCCTGGCCGGTTTTCGCTTCAAGCTCGGCAGCGCCCCAGTGACGACCCCGACGCTCGTCTTCCTCGCGCTCCTCGTCGTGGCGCTCGTCCTCGCCCACGCCACCCGCTTCGGGCGCAACGTTTACGCCCTCGGGGGCAGCGAGCCCTCCGCCGTCCTCATGGGGCTGCCCGTGGCGGGCACCAAGATCCGCGTCTACGCCTTCAGCGGGCTCTGCGCCGCCCTCGGCGGCACCGTCTACGCCCTGGCGACGCGTTCCGGCAACCCCGCCATCGGCCTCGGCATGGAGCTCGATGCCATCGCCTGCGCCGTCATCGGGGGCACGCTGCTCACCGGCGGTGTCGGCTTCGTCACCGGTACCTTGCTGGGAGTCCTCATCTTTGGTACCATCAAGACCGCCCTCGACTTCGACGGCAGCCTCGACTCGTCCTGGCTGCGCATCGCCATGGGCGCCCTCCTCCTCGCCTTCATCGTCCTCCAGCGCACCCTCTCCGGGCGTACGACCCACCCTGACTAGATTCCAGCTAACAAACCCACACGTCCAATGAAAAACACCCTACGACTCCTCATCGCCCCCTTCGCCGCCCTCGCCCTCGCCGGCTGTGGCGGTGGCGACAGTTCCTCCTCCGGCGGCGGCTCCGGATCCCCCACCGTCGGCTTCGCCCAGGCCGGCGCCGAGAGCGCCTGGCGCGTCGCCGAGACCCAGTCGATCAAAGACGAGGCTGAGGCGCGCGGCGTCTCCCTCAAGTTTTCCGACGCCCAGGGCAAGCAGGAGAACCAGATCAACGCGATCCGCAATTTCATCGCCCAAGGGCTCGATGCCATCATCCTCGCCCCCATTGTCGAAACCGGCTGGGAAGGCGTGCTCACCGAGGCCAAAGACGCCGGCATCCCCGTCGTCCTCGTCGATCGGGGCGTCGAGGCTAGCGACGACCTCTTCGCCACCCTCATCGCGTCCGACTTCGTGGCCGAGGGCAAGATGGCCGCCGAGTGGCTGGCCGAGAAATCCGGCGGCAGCGCCAAGATCATCGAACTCCAGGGCACTCCGGGTGCCGCCCCTGCCATCGATCGGAAGAAGGGCTTCGAGGAGGGAATCGGTGCGCACCCTGACATGAGCATCATCGCCACGCAGAGCGGCGACTTCAACATCGAGAAGGGCAAAGAGGTCATGGAGGCGCTGCTCACCCAGCACCGCGACGAGGTCACCGCCGTCTACGCCCACAACGACGATATGGCGCTCGGTGCCATCCAGGCGCTCCAAGGCGCGGGCAAGAAGCCCGGCGAGGACGTCCTCGTCGTCTCTATCGACGGCGTCAAAGGCGCCTTCGAGGCCATGGTCGAAGGGACGCTCAACTGCACCGTCGAGTGCAACCCGCTCCTGGGGCCGATGGCTTTCGACGCCGTCGAAAAAGTCCTTGCCGGCGAGGAGCTTCCCAAGCGCACGGTCGTCGATGACCAAGTCTATGACCAATCCCAGGCCGCCGAAGCCATCGATGGGCGCAAGTATTGACGGATGGGGGGCAGGGCCCTGGTTCCGTCGACGACGGTCGGTACACCGGCGGGTACCGGGGGGCTCTCCGGCCTTCCGGCCCGACCGTGAGCGGGCCGGTCCGCGGGCGGGCGGAGCTGCGTCCTGACGATCTCACTCCGGTATCCGCTTCCGCCACTGCGGACCGTTTGGTTGCCAGCAGCCGCGGGTTCGTCCCACGCCTGTTGCCGGGCGCGAGGTTCCCCC
>CAZKYJ010000480.1:0-4741 GCA_964556355.1 uncultured Verrucomicrobiales bacterium
GGCACCGGGAAGACCTATCTGGCGATGGCACGGGCGCTGGCCGCGCTGAAGGCGCGCGAGGTCAGCCGCGTGATCCTCTCGCGCCCTGCCGTCGAGGCCGGCGAGGCGCTGGGTTTCCTGCCGGGCGACCTGCAGGAGAAAATCGCGCCCTACCTGCGACCGCTCTACGACGCCATCTACGACATGCTCGAGCCCGGCGAAGTCGAGCGCTACATCGAGGCCAACATGATCGAGATCGCCCCGCTCGCCTACATGCGCGGTCGCACGCTCAACCGGTCCTTCGTCATCTTGGACGAGGCGCAGAACACCACCGAGGAGCAAATGTTCATGTTCCTGACGCGGCTCGGCGAGGAAACCCGATGCGTCATCACGGGCGATCCCTCGCAGGTCGATCTCCGTCCCCACGTCCGTTCCGGTCTCCGCGAGGCCATGGCGGTCCTCCGGGAGACGCAGGGCGTCGGCTTCGCCGAGTTCGACCGCACGGAGGTCGTGCGGCACCCGGTGGTGCAGCGGATCATCGAGGCCTACGACGCGGCGCGCTCCACGCGTCGCGAGTAGCGGCGGATCACCCGAACGTCTTGCGCATATTGCTCGGCAGGATGTTGAGCTCGTCGCGATATTTGGCCACGGTGCGCCGCGCGATGTCGATGCCGCGCTGTTTGAGCTCGAGCACCAGCGCCGCGTCGCTGTAGGGGCTCGCCCCGTCCTCGTGCTTGACGAGGTCGGCAAGGACGTTCTTGACGCTGGTATTGCTCATGCTCTCGCCCGATTCGGTCTGGTAGCCGGGAGTGAAGAAATATTTCATGTCAAAAACCCCGTGGGGGGTCGCCATATACTTCCCCGAGATGGCACGCGAGACGGTAGTCTCGTGGACGCCCACCACATCCGCGATCTGCGCCATGTTCATCGGGCGGAGGTGGGCGGCCCCGTTCTCCAAGAAATCGTGCTGCCGTTTCACGATTTCTTTCGCGATGTTCTGGATGGTCTGCTGCCGCTGGTGGATGCTTTTGATGAGGAACTTGCCGCTGCGGATCTTGTCGCGGATGTAGGCACGGACCTCGGTGCCGCTGTTGCCCTGCGCCATGATATCTTTGTAGGTATTGCTGATCCGGAGGTGCGGGATCTGCTCGTCATTGATCACGACCTGATACCCGTCGCCGTCGCGTTCCACCGCGACATCCGGGGTGATATACTGGTTCGGGTTGGAGCTGAATATCTGTCCGGGCCGGGGGTCGAGGGTCGCGATGAACTCCGCCGCCCGCGAGATCTGTTCGGTGCTCACCCCGAGCTTGCGGGAGATGAGGGGGTACCGCTTCATGGCCAGATCGTCGAGGTGCGCGGTGACGATCCGGTGCTCGAGGCTGGTGCCTTTCCCGATCCTTTCCAGCTGGATCTGCAGGCACTCCCTCAAGTTCTCCGCCCCCACCCCCACGGGATGGAACCCCTGGACCAACTTCTTCGCGCGAACGAGGTCGTCCATCGGGATACCGGCGGAAAAACAGAGTTCGTCGAGCGGGGACTTGAGGAATCCCGTATCGTCGATATTGCCGACGATCAGCTCGGCGACCGCCCGCTCCTCCGCGGAAATATCGAGCGTTCCGAGCTGTCCCAGGAGATTCTCCTGAAGGGTTTCCGGGGTCACCAGGCTGTCGAACAGGTACTGGCGCTTCTCGTCGTCGTCGTCGCGGCGCCCCACGGTCGAGCGCGTCTGCGCCATATACTCACGCCATTCGTCGTCGAGCCGGGACAGTTCGGAAAACTCGGCATCGAAGTCCTCCGCGTCCTTGTCGAGACCCTGCTCCTCCAGCGAAATCTCGCTCGTTTCGTCCTCCAGGGTCGGATTCTCGGAGAGTTCCTGCTGGATCAGCTGCCGGAGCTCAAGGGTCGGGACCTGCAGCACCTGCAGGCTCTGCTGCATCTGCGGCGCAAGCCGCTGCTGTTGCGAGATCGTCTGGGAAAGCCCTTGAGTGAGTGCCATTGCTCCCACACTTAGCGACGGTTTCGGGCGACTGCAAGCACGTTTCTTGCCAACTATATAGAAAAATCAAAAAAATAATTAATACCGCGGGCGCCGATTAATTGCTTGTAGCAGTTGACGACAACCATAATTTCTATAAATTATTGGCATATGTTATCGCCAACCGTTATACTTCCACTGCTGATCGCAGGGCTGACGACGGCGTACTATATCATGACGGCGGGGGCGCTGACCGGGAATCCCTACGGGAAGCCGAGCGCCAACAGTGAGGTGGTCCTCTACTCGATCGAGCATGATGGCCAGTCCTCGCTCTACCGGAAGCAGCTCGGCTACGAGTTCCCCGAGTTTGAGGAGGTGCCCTCGATGACGGACGAGGAAGTTCTCCAGAGCCTCGAGGAACGGCTCGTCGCCGAAGGCTACGATATGGACGGTTCGCCCATGGTCTACCACCTTCCCATCGTCGAGATCAACGGGAAGCTGATGCCGGGCTGCGGCATCGATGAGATTCGCAAGTCGCTGCGCTACTACTGACCCGCGAGAACGGCGCCCAGCAGGAGGCTCGCGCTGAAGATTGCGGCGACCACGAGGCCGAGGCAGCCTCCGCCGGACGGTGCCGGGGTGACGGCGGAGGGGGTCGGCTGGTTCGGGGCTGATGGTGCGGCGGCGGCCGCCGCCGCGGCCGCTTGCATTGCCCGCCGGCGCTTGGAACGGGGCGCGCGCCGCGGCTCCCGCGTCCTGCCGCCCGAACCGGACACCTCTGGCGATCCGCCGTCGGCCGGGCGCGCACTCGCGGGGATCTCGGACTCGTAGATGGCGAGGGTGTCGCCGAAAAGGATGCGGTCGCCATCCTGCAGCCGGTGGGGCTCGACGATTCGCCTCCCGTTGACCCGCGTCGTGTTGGTAGATCCAAGATCGACAACGGTGAAATCACCTGACTCGAGGCGTTTGAGGACGGCGTGGTAGCCCGACGAGGCGTCGTCACGCAGGTTGATGTCGGTGTCGTTCGCGCGGCCTACGGTGAAGAACCCACCTTGGAGGGCATACTTGTCCTCGCTGGTGTCGGCGTGGGTGAGGGTGATCTTGGGCACGGGGTTGGGGATGTCGGATTCGGAGGGATTCTGGGTCCGACCACGGTGGATTGCGAGCGGGAAGTTGGGTGGTTGGCGGCGCGGTTGCTTGCCGGGAGCCGGGGCGCTAGCTTGCGCGCCGAAAGACGGATGCGAGCGGAGGAAGCGAGAGTGGTGATGTTGGTGCGGGCTGCCGAGGAGGCCGATCCCGGGGGGGGGCTCGTGCCGCTGTCCGAGCGGGCGGCGGCGACGCGGGCCTCGCGGGACGCCACTGGGGCGGCGTTCCTATCGGCACGGGCGACCCGGCTGATCCAGGGGCTGACGGAGAGGTGGACACGTGCGGACGCACTGCGCACCGAGGGTGCGCTCGGTGGGAGCTTGGCGGGCCGGCGGAAGGTATTCTCTTCGGTGTTGCTGCCCGTCGCGTTCCTTCTCGGGCTCGCGGCGAACGAGTTGGGGGACGACCGGGTGGTCAACGTTTTGGCATTCCCGCTCCTGGGACTCATCACGTGGAATCTCGCGATCTACGTCGTTCTTTTCGTGCGGCGCTTCATGCTGAAGACGGGGGGAGGCGCCTTGCTCGACGCTTTCGTCTCCAAGGCGAATCCCGAGTCCACGGGATCCGGTCCTGAAGTGGAGGGCGAGGCCGAGCGCCGCTTCCGGAACATGGCGTTGCCGAACGAGTGGCCCGTATTCCTCGCCGGGGTTCGCTCGACCTTCCATCTGGCGGCCGCCCTTGCCGCGTTGGGCGTGGTGGTGGGGATGTACTTTCGCGGGCTGGCCGTCGAGTATCGGGCGGCTTTCGAAAGTACCTTCCTGGGGGAGGCTTCCGCCCAGGCGTTGCTGGATGCCGTCCTCTGGCCGGCTTCCGCGGTCACCGGGTTCACCCTCGAGGTGCCGGCGGTGACGGCGCCGGAAGCGGCGCCGTGGCTCAATCTCTACGCGATCACTGCCATGCTCGCGATCGTGGTTCCCAGGCTCGTGCTCGCCGCCGCCGCCCGGAAGGCGGTGGCCCGGGGGCGGAACGAGGCCGCGCTGCTTCCCTCCGCGGATTGGGAGGCCTACGAAATGACCTCCCGCCGAGCCATCGAGGGCGGCGGCGACGTCGTCCGGGTGATCCCGTCGTCGATCGTTCCGAAACCGCGTGTCCGCGAGGCGGTGCGCGCGCTCGTGGCCGAGCGTTGGGGCGGGGCGGCGATGGTCGATTTCGCCGAGCCCATCGGATACGGTGGCGAGGACGATTTCCTTGAGGCGCTGCCCGAGAATCCAGCGGACCTCATTTTCCTCATGAGCTTGACGACGACGCCGGAGGCCGAATCCCAGCGCGTCCTCATCGATGGCTGCGTCGGGAAATGCCGGGGCGGGCGCCATGTTGTGGCGCTCGATGGTAGCGGCTTCGCCGAGCGGTTCTCGACCATGCCCGAGTTCGGTCGGAGGCTGGCCGAGCGCTCGGCCGCTTGGCACCGCGTCTTGAAAGGGGCGGGGGTCGACGAGATCCTCGTTTTCGGAATCGCGGCGCCGGCGGCGTGGGGTGAGCTCCCATCAACCGAGGGGGCGCTCCGGTGAGCGACGTCGTCCTCAGCCTCATCTCCCACACCAACGTCGGCAAGACGACGCTGGCCCGCACCCTGCTGCGCCGGGATGTGGGCGACGCGTTCGACCAGTCCCACGTGACGGACGCGAACACGGCCTACAC
>CAZKYJ010000481.1:0-4578 GCA_964556355.1 uncultured Verrucomicrobiales bacterium
CCAGCATCCGCCCGATCTGGGCATCGACGAACGACACGCAGGCGAGGTAGGCCTGCAGCGCCCGGAGACAGGTCTTGGGCGGGAGGTTGTAGTTCGGCACCGGGTTATTGTGGGCGAAGGCGGCCACCGGGATGTCGGCGCGGTCGTGGTGGGGAGCGTAGGGCAGGGACAAGTCCTCTAGCGGGTAGAGCTCGAAGTACTTCTCCGGGGCGACATACGGGGTGTGCGGCCGGAAAAATCCGACCCCGAGGAAGAACGGTTCGTCCCGCTGGGCTTCCATCACCGCGATCGCTTCGGTCGCGATCATCCCGTCGGTCTGCTCCGTGTCCGCCCCACCGGCGGCGAGCCAGCTCAGGGCGCCGCTGATCGGCCGGTGCGGCTCGGCATTGGTGATCAGCTCTTCTTCCCGGGTGTCCCGCCCCTTCGGGTTGATGACCCGATCCCACGATGGCGGGTCGTCGAGCCCGTCGGTCCCAATGCCCGCCGGGACGTTGTAGTGATAGAGTTTTCCCACCCGCGTCACGGCGTAGCCGTTCTTCCGGAAGAGCTGCGGCAAAGTCACCGCGTCCGGCACCTCGTCGCGGAAATGGCGATCGAGGTCGTAGACTTTGATGGTGTCCGGCCGGAGCCCCGTCAGGACGGACGCGCGCGTCGGGTTGCAGAGCGGAAGCTGGTTGTAGGCGCGGTCGAAGCGGACGCCGGAAGCCGCGAGCCGGTCGATGTTCGGAGTCTGGGCCACCGGGTGCCCGTAGCACCCGAGCGCGTTCGAAAGGTCATCGACCGCGATGAAGAGGACTTTCGGCTTGTCGTCGGCACGCGCGGCCGCGACGAGCGGGAGAGCGAGGACGAGCAAAAGTGCTTTCCGGATCATTCGGAGACGTTGGTGGCGCCGGGCGGGACACCGTCTTGATACAGCTCGCCAAGCGGCACGAGAACCGCCTCGAGGGCGGCGAGATACTCGGGTTCTTCCATCTCGTCCTTCCGAGCCCGGAGGCGGAACAGCGCGAGCTCGAGCCGGTCCCGCTCCGCCTTCCACTCGGGGCTACGTTCGGCCTCTTCCGGGCTCGGCACGAGGCTGACCTGGTGGGCACGGACCCCGTCCGGGAGCCGGGTCGCACTGTTGGCCGCCGCCGCCTGGGTGCTGAGGAGGCCGTCGAAAGCACCCGCGAGGGTACCGCGCTTGTCGCCGTTGTCATCCACCACCGCCTCCTCGGTGGCCAGCCGTCCGTCGTCGTCGAAGAAAGCTTTCGTCTCCCGCGACGCCACGAGGAAGGCCTCCAAGAGCGAGGTCGCGCCGTCCTGGTCGAGATCCGCTTCGGGCGAGGCCACCGACTCGGCAAAATACTTTCCGAAATGCGCGAAAGACACCTCCGAGGCGTCTTTGGTCGCGGTGACAATGATCCGGCCCTCACCCGAGAGAGCGTCGACGAACGGGGCGCTCGCGGCCGTGGTATTGACCACCACCAGCGGGCGTGCCGTGCCTTCCAGCCAAGCCGAAAAGTCCTCGGGCGTGGCGTCCTCGCCCTCCAGGTTGAACTTCGAGGCGCGCCCATCAAAGGTGCCGTGGCCGATGAGCACCAGCCAAAGCGGCTCGGACGATCCGACCGCTTTCGCCGTCGAGATGGCGGCCTCCAGACCCACCCGCGTCGCGGGCGACAGCACCTCGATCTCCCGGCCGCCGCGCGCGCACCCCTCGCGCCAGCGTTCGACCTGCCGCCCGAAAACTTCGGCGAAGGCGGCCTCGCCGGGGGCACCGACGGCCACGATCACATCGGTTCCGCGAGCGGGCAGCGCCACCAGGGATCCGAGAAGCACGAGCCGGGCGATCCGCCTCACGCGTACCCCCTTTCCCGCCGGATCGCCCACTCGAGCAAAAGCAGCCCAATCCCCAACAAAAACACCCACGGCGTGTGCCAGAGCTCGACCGTCGTCCGGTCGATCAGCGGGACCTCCATCTCCGGAAGTTCTCGAGCCAGCTCGGCGAGGGCGGAGACGGGCAGCACGCGGCCGCCCGTCGCGGCGGCCACCGGCTCGATCACGGCCAGGTTGTTCCGCCCCACGTTGGCGAACTCCGCGCCCAGCGGGTCGTAGGCGAACCCGGCCAAGGCCTCGCCGATCGCTTCGCTCGCGTAGTCGGTCGCCCCCGCGGCAAAACGGTAGCCCCCCGGTTCGTCCGCTCGGAAGTCCGCCCAGAAGACGCCCGCCTCCCCGTCGTCCGCCACCGCCGGGAGCACCCGTTCGCTCCCGTCCGGCAGCGTCGCCCGCACCGTGACGGTCGCTTCGGGCTCGGGCTGGAACCCGGCGTCCCGCACGGTCACCCGCACGCGCAGCAGACCGGTGCCGCCGACGGGGTTCTCGACCACGTCGGCGGAGACCCGCCCTGGGACGTCCGCCACCAGCCAGCGCACCATCTGGCGCCAGCTTTTCTCAAAATCTTCGCGCTGCCCGGGGTCCCGAAACCCCCAGCGCCAGAGGTCGCCGACCGCGAGTGCCGCCGAACGGCCGCGCCCGAACCGCTGGGTCGCCAGGAGCGGGCTCGCGGTCACCGGATCGTCCGCCAGCACCGCCGCGCCCGGCTTGGCGCGCACGGTGGCGCTGACCGACCAGAACTCCGGCATGCCCGCGACCCGCTCGCCCTCCGCCGCCTCGGTCTCGCGGAGACGCACCCATGGCTCGAGCATCCCCTCGCGGGTGATCTGCAATGCCGCGCCGGGCTCTCCCCCGTCCGCCTTGAGCCCGAGCGGGACCACGTCGGCCACCGGCGTCCCGGAATAGTCGCCGCCGGCGAACGACTCGACACCCCCGAGCATGAGGAATCCACCGCCCCGCCGCGCGACGAACTCGCGCACGAGATCGAGCTGTTCGGCCGTGAAAAATGCGGCCTCCAGATCATCGATGATCAGCGCGTGGTAGCGGAACAGACCCGCGGCCTCGGAGGGAAACCCGTCGGCCAGCTCCCGGGCGTGCTCGGCTCCCAACCGCACCCTGACCGGCTGGTCGTAGCCCGCCTCGTCGTCCTCCCCAAATCCGGTGAAAAGCGGGTTGCTCGACTCGCCCGCCCGCCCGCGCCACTCGAACTTCGGCTCCCGCTTGGCCACCCGGAGAAGGCCGACCAGCTCGACCTCGGCATCCTGGTCGAGTGCCCGGCGGAGGAACTTGTACTCCCAGTTCGGTCGCCCGGTCACGTAGAGAACCCGGAACGGTCCGCCCCCGCGGTCGATCAAAACGGTGCGTGCGTTATTCTGCTTCACCACCTCGTTCTCCGCCCCCTCCACCCGCAGGTCGTAGAACCCGAGCCCGGCATCGGTCGGCTGGAAGCGCAGCCTCGCGCCACCCGCACCGGCGACGACGGAATCACCCGCCACCACGTTGCCGGCCGCGTCCGCCAGCGTGACGGCCACCGGAAGCCCCACCGCTCGCCCGCGCCGCTCGATCGGCACCCGTACGGTAACCGGCGCGTCCTCGAACGCCGTCTGCTCGACGACATGGGCACCCAGCGCCACATCATCGGTTGCTACCTCGTCCGGAACTGCGAAGAAGACCGGAGGCGAACCCTCGACCGCCTCCACCGCGTCGGTCGCATTCCCGTCGGTCAGCACCACCACCGCCGCGAGCGGGCTCCCGGCGAACCGCGCCGCCAAGGTGCGCAGCGCCGCCCCCAGGGCCGACGCCCCGGCATCGAACGCGATCCCCTCCACCGACTCGGTTTCCCGCGTCTCGCTCCCGAACGCGAAGGCCCGAACCTGGAACGTGTCGCCCAGGTCGTCGATCCAGCCCGTCTCGGCGGTCATGGCCGCTCCCCGCCCGCGCGTCTCCAAGCCGCCCCCTTCGTCGACGAGAAGCGCCACCAGGTTCTCCCCCTCGCGGGGACGCTCGCCCACCCAGCGCGGCTCCAGCAGGCAGAGCCCGAGCAGCGTAAATCCCGTGATCTTCAGCCCACCGCAGAGCCAGCCCGCGCGGTGCCAGCGCACCACCACGAGCCATCCTAACAAAACCAGAATAATGGCGGCCAGCCACCAGCTGCCCCCCGCGACGCCGAACTCGAATCCCATCCCGCCGCTCACGTCCCCTCCGCGAGTGCCTCGTAGTAGTCACGCACGCGGTCCTCGTAACCGCGCACCACGGGATCGCGGTCGACCGGGGCGAGCGGATCCTCGCCCTCATGGCGCAGCCGCTCCTCCCGGATTGCCTGTTCCAACCGTGCGAGGGGCTCCACCAGTTGCGCCTCGACCACGTCCCACGCGGGTTCCTCGCTGTGGCGTTTGAACTCGCGCCGGAGCTCTCGCGCCCGCCCCCGGATACGGGCAGCCTCCTGCCGCAACTCTTTCGAATTCACCAGTTCTTCGACCTCCCGCAAGCGTTCGGACCAGTCCCGGTAGCCATCACCCGTGATCGGTGCTCCGCCCCCATTCGGGCTGCCGCCACCCCCACCTTCCGCAAAGCTCCCCCAGCTATCGAAGAAATTCCCTTCCCCTTGCCCCTGCCCGCTCCCCCGACCTTCCGCTATCGATTGACCTTCGCCCTGACCTTCGCCCTGACCTTCGCCCTGACCTTCGCCCTGACCTTCGCCCTGACCTT
>CAZKYJ010000482.1:0-4719 GCA_964556355.1 uncultured Verrucomicrobiales bacterium
GCTGGCCAACCCCCAGTCCGGCATCAACCACGCCGACATGGTCATCGAGCTCAAGCCCGCGAAAGACCTCAACGAGGTGGAGCGCGTCGGCCTGGCTAAACGGACCTGCAAGATCCTCGATATCGACGTGGCGCTGGTCGAGCTCCCGGTCGCGCCCGGTCGCGACATGGCACGCCTCGTCGAGATCGCCGCCCTCGACCAGAAGCTCAAGAGTTTCGGTCACGACACCGCCATTGAATTCGACAAGAAACTGTTGAAGAAGATGGAGGAGAACACGATCTATTAGCGCATCCTAGCCACTGGGCTCGACAACCTAGCCATGGACGGTACCACCCCACACACCATCACCAAAGAGTTCACCATCAAGAACAAGCTCGGGCTCCACGCCCGGCCTGCCGCGATGTTCGTGAAGCTCTCCAACCGCTACGAGTCGGAGATCTGGGTGGCCATGGACGACGAGCAGGTCAACGGCAAAAGCATCATGGGGCTCATGATGCTGGCCGCGAGCCACGGGTCCGTCCTCCAGGTTTCTGCCGAGGGGGCCGATGCCGAGGAGGCACTCCAGGGGCTGGCCGACCTGATCGAGAGCGGGTTCAACGAGGAGTGACCCCGGTCCCCCACCCCGGCGCGATCTCCGATTTTCTCCGGCCGGAGGTTTGTCGTTGATCCTTCGCCCCAGCCGCCGTTTCATAGGGGGAGAATGGGAATCCAGAAGCGGCGCAGAACAGAGAGGCGATTCGACGGCGTAGCCGTGTCCCCTGGCGTGGTGCGCGCGCGCGTTTCCGTGGTCGTCGACCGGTTCGAGCCCCCCGAGAGCCGGACGATCGGCAACCGGACGGTGGAATCCGAACTCGAGCGCTTCGAGGCCGCGCTGCGCCGGACGCGTTCCCAGATCCTCGAGATGCAGCTGAAGATCACCGACGAGGTCGGCAGCCGCGACGCGAGCATCTTTGACGCGCACCTCCTGATGCTTGAGGATCGTACCGTCCTCGACGAGGTCGTCCGGCGGCTCCGCGAGAAGCCGCGGCGGATCGAGGCCGTTTTCTACGACGTCGTCAAGCGCTACATGGATTCCTTGCGGCGCATCGACGACCCCTACCTCAAAGAGCGGGTCGTCGATATCGAGGACGTCGCACGGCGGGTCATCCGGAACCTCGTGGAGGAGGAGCGGGATGTGGAGGAGCGCACGGGTGGCCTCCAGATCCTCGTCGCCCACGATCTCACCCCGTCGGATACGGCAACCATCGATCGCAGTCGGGTCCTCGGTTTCGCCACCGAGGTGGGCAGCCAGACCTCCCACACGGCAATCATGGCGCGGTCGTTGGGCATTCCGGCGGTGGTCGCAATCCGCGGCATCTGCCGCCTGCTGCGGGATGGCGAAGAAATCATTCTCGACGGCTACAACGGAACGCTGATCGCATCGCCATCGCCGGAGACCGGCGAGCACTACGACGCCCTCGCCCGCGAGAAGGCGAGCACCACCGCGGTCCTCGAGGAACTCCGCGACACCCGCTGCCGGACGGCCGACGGCAAGGACATCATCCTCAGCGCGAACATCGAGCTCGAGGAAGAGCTCGAGTTCGTCACCAAGACGGGTGCCGACGGCATCGGTCTCTACCGGACCGAGTTCCTCTACCTCCGCGAGCCCCAGCTGCCCAGCGAAGACGAACAGGCCGCCGTCTACACCCGGGTTGCGCAGGCCACCGGCGATTCGGGAGTCATCATCCGCACGTTCGATGTCGGGGGTGACAAGCTGCAGCGCGGCGGGGGCGAAGAGGTCTGTGAGGTCGAGCCGAACCCCTTCCTCGGGTGGCGGGGGATCCGGGTCTCCCTCGATCGCCGGGACGTCTTTCGAACCCAGCTCCGCGCGATCCTGCGCGCCAGCGGCCAGGGGAAGGTCGGCGTCATGTTCCCGATGGTTTCGGGGGTGCGAGAGATCCTGGAGGCCCGCGCGGTCTTGGCTGAGTGCATGACGGAGCTCCGGGAGGAGGGGGTGGCCTTTGATCCCGACCTTCAGACCGGGGCGATGATCGAGGTGCCCGCTGCCGCGATGATCGCCGAACTCATCGCCCCGCACGTCGATTTCTTCAGTATCGGAACCAACGACCTCATCCAGTACACCCTGGCCGTCGACCGGATCAACGAGCGCGTCGCCAACCTTTACGAGCCCGCTCACCCCGCCGTCCTCCGGCTTCTCCGCCGCATCGTTGAAGCGGCCAAAGGAAGCGGAATCTGGTCCGGGGTCTGCGGGGAAATGGCGGGGGATATCCTCTACACGCCGCTCATGGTCGGGCTCGGTCTCGACGAGCTCAGCGTGGGCGCCGGCCAGCTCCTCCGGGTCAAACATGCCATCCGCTCGCTGGACAGCGTCGCCTGCACCCAACTCGTCGAAGAATTGTCCGGGCTCGCCGATCCCGCCGAGATCGCCGCCCGGTGTCGCCAGATGGCCGAACAGTGCTACCCCGACCTCCTTTCCTAGTTCCCCCGCGTTTCATGCGATTTCGATCCTGCGTCGTCGCCCTCGCGCTCCCGTTCGGGGGCGCGTGCGGCGGCGCCATGGCCGAGCGCCCCGACCGCGCCGATATCGAAGTCCAGCTCAACGTCGGTGCCGGAGGCATGACCATCACCCCCAAGGGTAGCTTCGTCATCAGCCTCCACCAGTACTACGGCGTGGTGGACCGCGTCATCGAGGTGTCGTCCAAAGGGGAGATCTCCCTCTTCCCCAACGCCGTCATCGGTGGGGGCTACCGTGGCGACGGCATCATCCTCGACGCCGTCCAAGGGCTGGTCTCCGATGCCGCCGGCCGCGTCTGGATGCTGGACAACGGTCGCCGTGGCGAACTGGTGCCCAAGGCGGTCGCCTGGGACACGAAAGACGATAAGCTCCACCGGACGTTCTACCTTCCGCAACCGGCGACCCTCGACACCAGCTACCTGCGGGACATCGCCCTCGACCCGGAGAACCCGTTCGCCTACATCACCGACCCCGCCTCGGGGAGCGACGCCGCCCTCATCGTGCTCGATCTCGAAACCGGCGCCGCCCGGCGCGTCCTCCAAGGCCACTTCAGCGTCGTCCCCGACGAGTCGCTCGAGCTAATCGTGGAGGGCGAGCGCTTCGAGGCCCGCAAGGCCGATGGCACCACCATCCAGCCCCAGGTCGGTGCCGGTCCGATCGCCGTCGACCGCAAGGGGCGCTGGGTCTACTTCGGCCCACTCAAAGGGCGCACCCTCTTCCGCATCGCCACCGCGGACCTCCAGGACACGAGCCTCACCCCCATCGAACTCGCCAGCCGCGTCGAAGGCTACGCGGAGAAGTCGATATCCTCCAGCATCTCGATCGACTCGAAGAACAACGTTTACGTCGCCGACCTCACGAACAACGCCATCGGCGTGATCACCGAGGACGAGCGCCGCTACCGCACCTACCTCAGCGACCCCCGCTTCCGCTGGCCCGATGGCCTCTGCTTCGGGGTCGATGGGCGGCTCTACTTCTTTACCTCCCAGCTCCACCGCAGCGCGGCCCTCAACCGCGGCAGCGACAACACCCAACCGCCCTTCTACGTCTTCAGCATCAAAGCGCTCGCCTCCGGCACCGTGGGCCGGTAGCCGGGGGGTTAGGGGGAATCGCCTGCGAAATGGGCGCGCGTGCGGGCGTGCCGGTAGCAAAACATCGCGGCGAAGGCGGGCCGGAGGACGAGCCGATCGACCATCTCCCAACCGCAGGTGAAGGTGATGTGGTCGGTCATTCGGGTGCGCTGGGGCGCGAGCCACTCGAAGCGATGCTCGTGGCTCCAGCGCTTGAACGGACCGTCGATCAGGGTGTCGACGAGGAGGGTGGGGGGCTCGACCTGCTCCCACACTTCCTCCCACCGCATGGGGATGAGCCCGAAACCTTCGGCCACCTCCAGCGTGAAGCGGTCGCCCGTTTCCGGCGATTCCGGGGCAGCGACCCGGCGGACTCGCAGCGTCGGTGGCGAGATCTTCGTGATATTGTGAGGGTTCGAATGAAACGCGAAAACCGTCTCGACCGGAGCCGAGAGTTCGGTGCTGCGGCTGTAGGTGGTGAGCTTCACGGCGCAAGGGCTACGGTCCAAGCCGCCCGGCGGACGGCCGATTGACCGTCGAGCGGCACCTCCGATCGAAGCCGCTCGCGCGCCGGGTTCCGCCCAACCCTCCCGGAACGTCGCCGCCCATTTAGCATCGTTACAATTGTACTGCTACTAAATTGGGATCTTCGCGCCGATCGGAATTTTGTGCGGGCCCCACCCATCGAGCAATAATTTCGATTCGGCCAAACCTCTCCATAGTGGATGCCGGCGGGAGGAAAAGTCGTGCCGACCGAAGCATTTTCGTATCGAACATTTGGATATTTTTTTCACTTTCTATCACATCGTGATGGTCGTCGCGCTCGTCGGCCTTTTCGTCAATGCTTGGATCAGCCGCCTCGTCATGCCGACCACGGTGGCGCGGGATGCGTTGCTGAACGGCGAGGGATCGGACGAGCTGCCTTTCGTTTCCCTTCTCGTCCCGGCGCGGAACGAGGAGCGCTCGATCGGCGAATGCGTGAACTCCTTGCTCGCCCAAGACTACCGGGGGCGGTTTGAGGTTATTGTGCTCGACGACAACTCCGAGGACGCCACGGCATCCGAACTCGCGATGATCGAAGATCCCCGCCTCCGGGTTCTCAAGGGGGGACCGTTGCCGGACGGCTGGGCAGGA
>CAZKYJ010000483.1:0-4714 GCA_964556355.1 uncultured Verrucomicrobiales bacterium
GCTGGACGTCCGGCTTGCGCCAGACGCTGGCCAGGTTCTGCCGCATCGTCTGGAGCAGGGCGGCCAAGGTCTCGGCTTTGAGCGAACCCGTCTGGCCGAAAACCTTCTCGATGGCGTCGATCTGGTAGACCTCGGCGCTGCTGTGCGTGGTGGTGAACGCGCTGACCAACACGTCCTCGTCGAGCGTCCCGATGCCGAGGTCTCCGATCTTCTTCACCCATCCGGCCAGCTCGTCGAGGTTCCGCTCCTGTTTCGAACGGGTCAGCGGGATAGAGTCGGCGCGCTGGCTGAACCCGTAGTAGTACATGTAGCTGCTCGTGCGCCGCTTTTCGCGGTTCGGGTCGTGGTTCTCGGCCCAGACGCGGACGAACTCGTTGGCCAGCTCGAGCGCCTCCTCCGGGTGGCTGAACCCGAGGTCTCCGATGTAGGGAAACGCTTTCTCCTCCTCCTTCACCTTGAGGTAGAGCTGGGCGAAAAGCGTGAGGAACCGGGGGCGGAAGCTCGGGTCGACCAGGTAGCGCCACCCTTGGCCGGGCGCGGTTTCCAGCAGTTTGCCCGTGGGGATGGCGTCGGGCATTTTGTCATTGTTAGAACGGTTCTGGTAGGGGTCGTAGCCGTAGTACATGTTCCCGTAGCGGTCGAACTGCATCTGCTGCCCGAGCGACTCGCTCTGGTCGTAGCGGTAGGAATACTCGGCCTCCTCCAGCCAGCGGAGGGCGAGCAGGTCGAGGGCTTCCCGCCACTCGGCGGCCCGATCGGGGGAATGCTCCAGCAGTGCCTCGATCGCCGTGCTCTGCAGGGTCAGCTTGCGCAGGCGGGCCTCGTCGCTCTTTTCCGGCCGGCTCTCGGCGGCCAGCGTGCCGATGGCGGCCAGCACCTCGATCCCGCGCTCGGGATTCGTGGTGAAGCTCGCCGCCAGCCAGGCATCGCCCTTGGCCTCGCCGACCTGTGGTGCCAGCTCGACGGCGCGGGTGATGGCGGCCTGCTGCTGTTCGTCGGTCAGGGATCCGGCGGCGAGGATGTGCTGGTTGGTGTCCCAGGCGGCAGCCACCCGGTCGGCGCGCTCGGTGTCCTTGCGGGGCGCGAGCTCGTAGGTCGCCACGAGTTCGAGGGCGGAGACGTCTCCGGCAGCGATGGCCTCTTCGCGGTCGGGGAGGAACGGACCGGCCTCGTTGGCGAAGCCGGCGCCGATGAGGAGCCGGGCGGCGTCGGGGCCGGCGACCGGCGAGGTCTCCCCGGCAAGGCTGGCCACGAAGGCGGCGGGGTCTTTCCCGTCGGCGAGCGCCTTCCGTAAAATGGTGGCGAGGCCGGCGATCGTTTCCTCGTCGAGCGGTAGCGGCGCGGCGGCGGCGATCCCGAGGACGTCTTCCGGGAGGAAAGTGTTCTGCTCGAAGTACTCGGGGTTCCTGACCGCGCCGGGGGGCGGGGAGGCATTCTGGCGCGGCGCGGCGACGAGCCCCATCAGCAAATGGGCGTAGGCTTTGCCGCGCTGCTCGTCGGTGGCGAACTGCACGGCGAGAAAGTCGCCGACAGCCGGCCAGTCACCGGTGGTGACCGCCCGCTGGACGGCTTCGAGCGCCGGGTCGGTCGGCGCGGTGGGGGAGCCGGTCGCTTCTGGTGCGGCGGGCGCCTCCGCGGATTGGCCAGACCAGCTTTCGAGGATGGCGGATGGGGTGCGGTCGAAGGTGAGTTTGAGGAATGCCTCCAGCCGTTGGTCTTCGGGAGATTTTACTACAGGCGCGGCCGGTGCGGCGGCGGATGGGAGCGGCTTCGCCGAAACGGGTGGACCGATGAGTTCGATCTGATCGGCATGAGCGATCGACGTGGAGAGGAGCAGCGCGGCGAGGACGGGTTTCATACTGGGAGGACGAAGTCTTTGGAGGGCGGGGACTGGTCTCCGCTTTGGGGTTGGGAGCCTTGGCGACGAGCTTGCACCACCGATTCCTCCCCACACGTTCGGATCCGCTCGGCAAGCCTCGTCGCCAAAAGCGGCTACAAGGTGCCGCATTCCAATGAATGCCTACGGCTTCCCGTTCGGGTGGCGTCGGGCAAGCGCATGGCTTCCCCCTACGATCCCGCGCCATCCGGTGCAGGGCCTGCGCCCGCGCCACGCGAATCGTTCGGTTGCTTTCCCGTGGACTTTTTGCCTTGGCCGCGACCGCGACCACTTCCGCAACCGCGTCATTGGCTGGGGAGGGGGAGACCCTGCAGCTCGCCGAGGTCGAGCCGGGCGAGCTTGATCGCGGCTTCGAGGTTCTCGCGCTGGGTGGCGGCGGCGGTGGAGTTGCCCGAGGTGACGGCGGCCTCGGCGAGGAGCCGGTAGTTTTGGCGCGACGCCTCGATCTCGGGCGACCAGGTCTCGCGGCCCTGGCCTTCCAGCCGCATGAGCCAGGCCATATAAAATTGGGAATTGGCGAGCGCCGTGCGGACATCGGCCTCGAGGTCGTCGGGTGCCGACGGATCGGCGGACACGTCGGCGAGGAGCATCTCCAAGTCGCCGCGGGCGGTCGGAAGGGCGCTGGCCAACATCTGGGCGTTCGCCTTTTCCAGCCGGAGCCGGTAGCGCGCCTCCACGTCCGATGCCGGAAGCTCGGCCAGGGCCAGCTCGTAGGCGGTCACCGCGGAGCAGTGATCCTCGCCCGCGATGCAGGATTCGGCGCCGCGGATGGCGTCGGCCACGGAATCGCGAGCGACCTGCTCCTGTCCCGGCCCGTAGTGGTAGGCCGCGACCCCCACGGGGACGAGGCACCAGGCGACGATGAGGAATCTTCTCATAGTGAGCCAAAGTCTATCGGGTTCTCCGGGCTGTGGCAAGGGGAAAGCGGGCGGCTGGCACGGCACAAATTCGACGGTAGTCATCGAAGGAGAGCGGACGAAAATTCGAACCGTTCGAGGGGCGGCGGGCTATCTGCTCGCGGAGCGAGCAGGCTACGTAGACGGCTCGCTCCGCGAGCAGAACCCCGGTTAATGCGGACGCTTGCACTATACCATCCGTGCGCCGATTCCGAAAAATGTGTCACACGCCCGTTCATCGCGAGCGCAGCCCTCCAAGCTGCAGCGCGAGCGGAAGCAGCGCCAGCGCCAGGGCCGAAACCGCACAGGCCGCCAGCGCGTACTCGCGACGCGTCAGCTGCTCGAACGGGTCGGTATGGGTGACCGAGGTCAGTTCGGCGATGGTGTCGGAAGCGAGGTGCTTTTCGTTGCCGTCGTGGTAGGTGCCACCGAGGCGCAGGGCAATCTGGCGGAGGGTGGCCGCGTCCTGGCGCGACTGGCGGCCGTCGATGAATTTTCCGGTCAGCGGGTCGCCCACGCCGACGACGAGGATGCCATCGACCGAGCGCGGTTTGGCGGGCATCCCGGTGGCCGGGACGGTATCGCCGTCGGTGATGAGGATGACGGTGGTGCTGTTCGCCTTCCACGGGGTGGCGATGGCGAAGGCTTCCTCCAAGCCGTCGAAGAGCTTGGTTTTCCCCGTGTCGAAGGCCTGGTACATGTCCATCCCATTCAGGAAATTCCGGATGACTTCGGCGTCTTTGGTATCGACGACCACGGGCTTGGCGCCGTTGTAGACGGCCACGAGACTGAGGCGGAACTGCTCGACCGAGACGCGCTGGAAGAACGACTCCATGAGGTCGAAGGCGCGGGTGGCGCGGGCCTGGTCGGCGGAGGGGCCGGCGTCTTCGAGCTTCATGCTGGGGGAGACGTCGAGCACGATCACGATATGACGGAGCTCGGACTCGTCGACGCTCTGGGCGCGGTAGACTTTGGGATCGACGAAGATCAGGGTGACCAGCGCCCAGGCGAGCGCGGCCATGGCGAGGACGCGGAGCGGGGCGGCGACGGCGACCCAGCGGGCAGGCCGACCGGACGGCCCGAAGGCGAGCGGGGCGAGCCGTCGGACGCGCCGGGTGTGCAAGGTCTCGGTCAGGGTGGCGACCAGGGCGACGGCGGCGGCGGAGATCTCGGCTACCATGGCGTCGGGCGGAGTCCGAAGAGGGCGAGCAGGTGGATCCCCAACACGGCCAGACCGGCGGTGGCCACCGGCGCGAAATGATCCATTGATTCGGCGCTGGTTTTTTCCACCTCGGTCTCCTGCATCTCGTCGATGCGGGCGAAAACCGCCTCCAGCGCGCCGGGGTCACCGGCGGCGAAGACCTGGCCACCGGTGATGCTGGCGATGGTGGCGACCGCGTCGGGTGGGGCACCCTCGGCGGCGTGGATGCCGTAGACGACGATCCCGTTGGCCGCGAGCTTGCGGGCGATCTCCTCGCCCTTGCCACCGTTGAGGTCGTAGCTCTCCCCGTCGGAGACAAGGATGATCATGCGGTCGCCCTTCTCCTGCTCGACGAGGAGCTTGAGGCATTCCTCGAGGGCACGCCCGATGCGGGTGCCGCCGAGGAACCAGCGCGGGAGGTTCATCGGGGCGAGGAACGGGGTGGCGTACTCGAAAGCGGAAGGGTCCGAGGTGAGCCGGATCCAGTGCAGGAAACTGTCGCCGAAAACGGTCAGCCCGAAGGCGTCGCCCTCGCGGGCGGAGATGAAGCCGTTGATGGCGCCCATGGCGGCATCGTAGCGGGTGCCGTCGCCGAAAGGGGCGGTCATGCTGCCGGAGACGTCGAGGCAGAACTGGATGTTGGTTAGGACGCGCTGGGTCTTCGGTTCGGAAAGCCGCTGCGGCCCGGCGAGGAGCAGGATGGCGGCGGCCAAGAGGAGC
>CAZKYJ010000484.1:0-1798 GCA_964556355.1 uncultured Verrucomicrobiales bacterium
GGCGGATCCGGTCAACTGCAGGAATACCCCATTGTTCGTCGCGTACATTTGCAGGGATTGACCCTCTGGAGTGCCGTTTACCTCCAAGGAGTCGAAATCGCCCATGACCGCATCGGCGCTGAGGATCTGCCAGGTGTCTCCAAGTTGTCCCGTCGGCACGCTGAAGTTGATGTTGAGCGTGCCGCCAAGGTGGGCGTTCCCGTCGACGACGAGACGATCCCAGTTCTGTGTCGCCGGAGATCCTTGCAAATCAATGGTGAGAAGTCCTCTGGCTGATTGCTCGTAGTGGCGGACATGAGCGGTTCCGGGAGTGTCTCCGATGGAAACATCACCTTCCTCGTTTACCAGGCGCACGCCAACTTGTGCGCCAGCCGACAATGTTAGCGAGTTTTCGTTGTTGATGAGCAGGGTGCCAGATCCCGCGAACTGGGCACCTTGGTGTATTTGTGAATGGTTGGAAAGCAGCAGTTCCGTGTTGTCGGTGGCAAGCACAGTCTGGCTGCCTGAATTGAAAATCGAGTTGGCTGGAATTCGGGCGTTCCCGTCGATATTGAGTGTGCCATCGAGAGAGACCCCGGCACCAGCGAGTATCGCAGGTTCGGTAGCGGAGTTTCCGGTCATGTGCAATCTCCCGCCAGTGCCCAGTTGCCATTCGCCGAGAAATGCCAATGCGCGGCCGGGGCCGATTGTGGCAGTGCCGTCGAAGCTGTCTGCTGGGGTCGAACCCACGGCGATGCTGCCGTCAACTGCGGTCAGAGTGCGTGTTTGTTCCATGGCTATTCCGCCGTCGCCGTCGAGGTCCGGTCCGAATAAGGGGTTGAGAACGAGGGTTTCGCCGCCCTCTGCGATGATGGAGCCGTTGTTGGAGAATCCGACGGTCTCAATCCTGCCGTTTCCGCGAGTGCTGCCTTCATTGGTGATTGGGCTGCCGTCCACGACGCCGCCCGCGAGTTCGAGAACGCTCGCTGAAGGAACGGTCCAACTCCGGGTTGCATTGAGTGTCCCATCGGCGTCCGCTGTTCCGATTCGGGGCGGGACCGCGTTGAACGAACCTGTCAGTCGCAGGACGCCATCGTCGGCCAGCAGCGAGCTACCCGCTCCAAAATGGACGTCGGCATGGATCGTTCCGAATCCCGCGAGGTCGACACCGACGGCAACGAATTCCCCGCTGCCATTGATGGTGCCACCTTCGATGCGGCTCTGGTATGGGGGTCTGCCGAGCAGGCTATCGCCGAGCCGCAACGTGTCGCCTGCGGAGGGGAGATTGACCGTCCCGGTGATCGTGACGGGCGCATCCCAGCGCGTGCCTCCCTCGACGTTCGCCGTTCCACTCATCGTGAATGGGACTCCTTTAATGGATGGGAATGTCAAGGTGACGCCCGAGGCGTGATTCAGCGTTCCAGCCATCGTCCATGATGCGGGACCGTTGATGGTGAGCTCGGTGCGCGAATTGTTGATATTGAGCGTGCTGTTGAAAATGTTGAACGGACTTGAGCCATCGATCGAGACCGAGTTGATCGTCAGGTCGCTGTTCAAGGTGACCGGTTTCCCGGGGATCCCGCCGCCGTCCAGATCGAGGATGGCGCAATCGATCGTCACGCTTTGCCCGGCGACCGCCGTTGGGCCGCCGAAGCGCAGCGTTCCGGCGCCGCTATAGGTGCCGCCCCGGAGCGTGTGTGCGCCCGCGAGATCGAGACGCGACCCGGAGGCGAGATCGAAGTTGCCTCCGTTGATATTCGCCGGACCATCGACTTGAAGGTCGGCGCGGCCTTCGTCGACACCATCTCGACTTCGCCCG
>CAZKYJ010000484.1:1808-4710 GCA_964556355.1 uncultured Verrucomicrobiales bacterium
GCAGCCCGGCGGCGTCGGCTGCGAGGTCGAAGTTACCGTCGTCAAACGACGAGGGGCCGTCGAGTTCGAGCCGGGCAGCTTCTGAAATGGTATAGGTGCCGCCATCGAAGGATGTGAACCCGTCCATCTCGAGTTCGGCGCCAGCGAAGACCATCAGCGACACGCTGTTGCTAAAAGAGACTGGCGAGGTGATGAGACAGTTGAGAAGGCATTCCACGCGCCCCGCTGAGGCGGTGATCTGGCCCCCGGAGAGGGTCGCCGCGGCCGATATGCCACCATTGAGCTCGATCACGCCACTCCCACCGAGGTTCCATGGCTCGGCGACGTTCAAGCTGAAAGGATGCAAGACGCGCATCAGGCCGTCGAAGGCGTCGGTGAGCCTCCCGCTGGCGAAATCGATATTACCTGCGGTGGCGAATACCTGTCCAGTTGCGCCTGTGAGATTGCCGTCAAGGTTCCATGTCCGTGCTCCGGGGTCGGAGGGAGATTGGAAGGTCAGGGTATTGGAAACCCCATCGGTCGCATTGATGCGACCGTTGTTTATTAGGATTCCGGCAAGGTCGACCGTTCCGAATCCCGTGATCTGGCCCGGGGCACCCATTGTCGAGTCGCTGGTTGTTAGGTCGTTGATGACATTGACCTGCCCGCCACTCAAGTCGAGTTCGCCACCATTGACGACAACGTCGTTGGCTTCCAGTCTGCCGCCGGATTCGACAAAGATCTGTGGTATCGGATTGCTGCCGTCATATTCGATGGTCGCCGTCAGTCCGACATCGAGTTCGAAGGCATTGGTCTGGATGTCCGTGGCGGAGGAGACAAACAAATTGAGGACTCCAGAATTGCGCGAAAGGTGTATGTCGAAGCTGCCAAACTCAGCCCCCAGTCGGCACGAGGCATCGTCCAGCACTCCCGGAACTTGGTTGCCCACCCAGTTTCGGGGCGTGTTCCAATCCGTCGTTCCCCCGGGGAGAAAGTCCTGGCGGCGCAGATCGAGGTTATTCCATCCGGGGGACGGGCAGGTGGCAATCGAGAGGATATCGGCGGCGCTCGGGAGGCGACGGTTGTTGGGGCCGATGCTGGTGTTCATGGCGCATTGCTGGCATTCGACATGTGCGTCGCCGTCATCGTCGTAGAGGGTGGCACATTGAGCTCCGTTGAGGAAGTTGGAGGAGATGTCGTAGTCACCATCCGCCACCTCCGTCGCGCAGCTGGAGAGAGAAGTTAACATACCGAGGGTGTGCCCTAATTCATGGAGTGCATAGGTCCAAAGGTCGCCGGCGTCTACAGCGTCTGCGGGTGCCGTGGCGCGAACCTCACCTTGGAAAGAGGCTTCCAAGACGGCGGGGGGAGCGCCCGAAAACATGGTTGTCTGTCGCGCTCCGAGGTCACGGTAGATGGTCTGAGCCATGTCGTATTCGCTGTTGTCGAGCGGAGTCGGATCGTAATACCATCGGCTGACTGCAGAGTAAGTGGGAGCCGGCTCGAAGCGGATGATCGCGCTGGTGAAACGTCCATCTTCCTCTACCGCACTAGACGCCAGTGCGTTTCCCAGAATGCCGCTCTGGTAGTAGTAGGTGATCTCGAGGGTTCCTGTGTCCTCGATGATATCTGACCAGTAGCCGGCGGCTTCCTCCATGAGGGCGATCAGGAGCGCACCATCGGAATCGGCGGCCGGGGGCTGTGAGAGATTTGAGTCGTAGGTCACGTTGATGTCCAAGCCGCGGGCGTCGGTGGCGACGAGGAGGGCGGCAGCGAGGCCGGCCGCGGATCGGGCAGCAAGACCTCTGGCTGCGGCGCATGCAGAATGGATGATCATTGGATAAGGCGGTGGTTCAAGGTTATAGCGAATGGATGGACGACTTCTCCGGCTCATCCGTCTTTCATTCGTTCGATCGGGTAAGCGCAATCCCAGCAGATAACGGCTCACTTTTCTTCTGATGGGGAATCGGCAGACGATGAGCGCACGCTGAATGATCGGGTTACGGGCTCACTGTCTCGCCCTCTTGCTGGGGATTTTTGCTTTCTTCGTCTTGTTCTTTCTCATAGGTTTTTGCCATGTCTGAAGTCACATGCGTACTCAGTTCGATCGGATCGGGTGATGCAAAATCAGCGGATGACTTGTTGCCGCTGGCCTATGGCGAACTGCGTCAGCTGGCGGCGGCACGGATGTCGGCAGAGCGCGGCGATCACACGCTGCAGGCTACCGCGCTCGTGCACGAGGCGTGGATCAAGCTGGCCGGCCCTGACGGCGAAGCGCTCCAGTGGAACGACCGGCGCCATTTCTATGCCGCCGCCGCCGAGGCGATGCGGCGGATTCTCATCGACCACGCCCGGCGCAAGATGGCCACCCGACGGGGCGGAGATTGGCTCCGCATCACCTTCGGTGACCACGCGGCGCCGCGCAGCGCAACACCGCCGGAGATGATCGACCTGAACGACGCGCTCGATCGCCTTACCGCGATGGATGAAGAGAAAGCGGAGATCGCGAAGTTGCGACTGTTCGGTGGGCTGACCGTGGGGGAGACCGCCCTGGCGCTCGATGTGTCCGAGGCCACCGTGAAGAGGCGCTGGAGCTACGTGAAAGCCTGGCTCAGCCGCGAGCTCAAGGGTGACGAAGTGAAGTCCGAAGAAACCTGAGCCGTGCCGATCGGAAAGTGCGCTTACCCTGGTGTCGGCAAGGATTTTCATCGATCCTGCCGGTGACGCCATGAGCAACGAACGACAGGACCGCGAAGAGGAGATCTTTCTCCGGGCGCTGGAGCTGGCGCCCGGGAAGGAGCGGACGGCGTGGCTTGAGGAGGCCTGTGCCGGGAACAGGGACCTGCGGCGCGGCGTCGAAGAGCTGCTCGAGGCACTCGAGGAGCCCGCGAGCCTGCTCCGGGATACCGAGACGGGATTTGGG
>CAZKYJ010000485.1:0-4240 GCA_964556355.1 uncultured Verrucomicrobiales bacterium
GCTGAGCTACCACGAGCACAACGAGGCCTCCCGCAGCGCGCAGCTGGCGGAAGAGGTGCGCGCGGGCCGATCGGTGGCTGTCTTGACGGATGCCGGCACACCCGCCGTTTCCGACCCGGGTCTCCGGCTGGTCGAAACGTGCATCCGCGAGGGACTCCCCTACGAAATCCTGCCCGGACCGAGTGCCGTGACCACCGCACTCGTCGGGTCCGGACTGGCGACCGGCGGGTTCACCTTTGCGGGATTCCTGCCGAACAAGTCTGGCGGTCGCGAGCGGGACCTGCGCCTCGCGCTCGAGCGCAGCGAGCCGACCGTGTTTTTCGAGTCGCCCCACCGGATCGCCAAGACGCTCGCCTGCCTGGCCGCGCTCGCCCCCGAACGGATCGTCTGCGTGGCACGGGAGCTGACCAAGCATTACGAGGAGTTCCGGCGCGGCACGCCCGCCGAGCTCCTGACCCACTACACGGAACGCCCGGCCAAAGGAGAGATCACGCTCATCGTCGCGGGTTCGAAGCTGCCAAAGTGGTTCGGCAGGCCAATTGATTCGGGATTTGATTTCTCTGGCTAGCTTGGCACAATCGCCGCTCAGTAGATTCCCCTCCTCCATGCAGCCGCACATCACTTTCAACGTCACGCCCCGCCTCCCTGAAGCGCTCGAGCCCCTCCGCGAACTCGCCTTGAACATCTGGTGGAGCTGGGAGCCCTCAGCCCGCAAGCTCTTCCGGGCGCTCGATGAGAAACTTTGGGACCGCCTCCACCACAGCCCGGTCCGCATGCTCCAGCTGTGTCGGCAGGCCCGGCTCGAGTCCATGGCCGCAGACGACGACTACCTGCGGCAGGTCGATGCCGTCTACAAGCGATTCAAAGCCTACCTCTCGCGAACCGACACCTACGGGAAGAGCCGCCCTTCCGAGGGAACCATCGCCTATTTCTCCGCGGAATTCGGCTTCCACGAGTCCATCCCGATCTACTCCGGCGGACTCGGCATCCTCTCCGGTGACCACTGCAAGTCGGCCAGCGACCTTGATCTCGACTTCGTGGCGGTGACCCTTCTCTACCGGCACGGTTATTTCAAGCAGCAGATCAATCGCGACGGGATGCAGGAGGCGATCGAGCTCGATCAGAACTTCCACCACCTGCCCATCCAGGAGGTGATTCAGGACGGCGAGGAGGTCAAGATCCAGGTCGAGCTCCCCGGTCGCAATGTCACCGTCAAGGTGTGGGAAATGAAGGTCGGACGGATCACGCTCTACCTTCTCGACACCGACCTCCTCGAGAACCGTGCCGACGACCGCGGCATCACTGCCCAGCTCTACGGCGGGGACAAGGATACCCGCATCCGCCAGGAAATCGTCCTTGGCATCGGTGGCGTCCGAGCCCTCGACGCGATGAACATTGTTCCCGCTGTCTACCACATGAACGAGGGGCACTCCGCGTTCCTCTCGCTGCAGCGCATCAGTGACACCATGAAGCGGAGCGGGATGGATTTCTCGTCGGCCGTGCAATTGGTCGCCGCCTCCAACGTGTTCACCACCCACACGCCGGTGCCCGCCGGCAACGAAGTTTTCACCCGCGAGCTCTTCGAGGCCTACCTTGGGCACTATGCCGCCGAGACCGGCATCCCCTTCGACCGGCTCTACTCCTACGGACTGAGCACCTCAGCCGCGCAAAGCGACCCGTTCAGCATGACGATCCTCGCCTTGCGTACCAGCCGCCACGCCAACGGCGTCGCCAAGCTCCACGGCGAGGTCTCACGGGCGATGTGGCAGGACGTCTGGAGGGGCGTTCCCGTCGACGAGGTCCCCATCACGAGCATCACGAACGGCATCCACACCAAGACGTGGCTTTCGCCGGATATCAGCGCCCTCTACGACAAACACCTCGGCACTGATTGGGAGGATCACCTGACGGACGTCGAATATTGGCGTCGGATCGTCGATATCCCCAGCGATGAGCTGTGGGACACCCACCAGCTCCTCAAAGCGCGCTTGGTTCAGTTCATCCGCTCCCGGGTCGTCGCCCAGCGGCAACGGCACGGCGATACGCCCGAGCTCCTCCGCAAGGCCGCCCAGGTGCTCGACCCCGGAATTTTGACCATCGGTTTCGCCCGCCGGTTTGCCACCTACAAGCGGGCGGTCCTCTTGTTTAGCGACCCCGAGCGCCTCCGCTCGATCATCAACAACGCCGAGCGCCCGGTGCAGTTCGTCTTCGCCGGCAAATCCCACCCTGCCGACGAACTTGGCAAGCGGTTCATCCAACAGGTGATCGAATACTCACGGATGCCCGAGTTCGAGCACCACATCGTCTTTTTGGAAGACTACGACCACCACCTCGGGCGCCGCCTCTACCAGGGGGTTGACCTCTGGCTGAACAACCCGATGCGCCCCTTGGAAGCGTCCGGAACCTCCGGGATGAAGCTCCCGCCGAACGGCGGCCTCAACTTCTCCGTCCTCGATGGCTGGTGGCCGGAGGCCTACAACGGTGAGAACGGCTGGCCGATCGGCGAAGAGATCACCGAAGGCTCGCTAGAGTTTCAGAACCAGGTCGACGCGAATAGCCTCTACCACACGCTCGAGAACCGCATCGTCCCCCTGTTCTACGCCAAACCGGACGGCAAGCTCCCCGTGGCATGGATCAACCTCATGCGCGAATCGATGCGCACCATCACCCCCGTCTTCAACACCCACCGGATGGTCTCGGAATACAATGAGCGGCTCTACGAAAACGCCGCCAAAGCCCACGTTTCCCTCCGGGCCAATGACGGCGCGAACGCCATCGCCCTCTCGAAGTGGAAGGCGAAAATGCGCTCCGAATGGGACAAGATCAGCGTGGTGGATGCGTCCATTGATGTCGCCGACCGCTTCCACGTCACCGTGTCGGAAAACGTCAAGGTCAAAGCGACCGTCCACCTGAACGGCCTCTCCCCGGATGACGTCGCCGTCCAAGCCTACTACGGCGACAGCGACGACAATGTCATCTCTGAGCCCAAGACGGCGGCTCTCGAGCTCGTCGGCCCGGCCGGGAGCTCCGGCGACTACTCGTATGAGGGGATGATCGCGACCGAGGAAAGCGGTTCCTACGGGGTGAACGTCCGAATCGTTCCGAGTTCCCAGCACATGATCCAGCCCCACGAACTCCGCCTCATCCGCTGGGCTACCCAGTAGTCGGACGGTCAGTGGCTGCTCCGGCGCCCCGCGGGAAGCCCCCCATCAGAGCGTTCCCACGGAAAAACGGATCGCCGTCAATCCCGATGCTTGCTCCTCGGTCCGCTCCACCGTGGTCTTCAGCACCCTCCCGAACATCTGCTCCTCCATCCGATGGACGGTGGGATATTTTGCGGCCACCTCGGCCAACAGGCTGTGATACTCGACGATTTGCAGTCCATCCGTCCCGTGAATTCCGCAGCTTGAGCAGAATCCTTCCGCGTCGCGGAGCTTTGCTAGGGAGACGGCGCGATCCGCGACCGATTGCCCTTTGACCTTGGCCGCATAGCGATCACCTTGCTTTTGAAAGTAGTTGAACAATAACTTGTCAGGAGCATTATTCCCGTAAGTTTGCGCCACCGCAGAAAGCACGTCGATGGTGAACGCTGACCCCATCGAGGGGAAAAGCGGTGCCGCCTTTTTTGTCAGGCGATACAGTTTTTCGGGGCGCCCCACCGGCTTCGCCCGACGCCACGTGTCGAGATACCCTTTCTTCTCGAGGTCGACGCAGTGCTGCTTGATCCCCATGTAGCTCATGTTCAACGCCTTCGCGAGCTCGGCCACCGAAAGCCCCGTCGATCGCTTTAAAACTTGGATAATATCGATCCAATGCGGTTTTGAAAAATCACGGAGAACCTTTAGAAACATAGGGGAGATACTTATGGAGAGCAGCTTATCGCAATTTCAATATAAGGATACGAAGCCGATGCTTACCGGAACGTCAAGCGAGAAACCAACCTGTGGCAGGACGCGGGCATGAGCAATCGGGAAACCGCCCCACACGTTGACAGCGGCAACCAGAATCCTAGAGTCAGGCGTATCACCGCGAGCCGAGAGAGAGCTTGGCGCACCTTACTTTCCCCAACATGCACTACGACAAATCGGCGGTGGACACGGTCTTCCGCTCCCACGCCCCAGGCTACTGGCCTTCCGCCGCTCCCAGTGATTGGGAAAACTACTCCTGGCAACTCAAGAATCGGGTCACGAGCCTCGGCGCACTGGAAGAGCACCTCTGCCTTGCCACCGAAGAGCGCTCC
>CAZKYJ010000485.1:4250-4707 GCA_964556355.1 uncultured Verrucomicrobiales bacterium
TTGAACTGGGTGGCGCCAACGGCGGTGGCCAGCCCACCGAAGAGCGCTCCGGCGTGTTGCTCTCCGGCACGAAGCTGGCCATGGCCATCACGCCCCACTACTTCAACCTCATCGATGAGGATGATCCCGAGTGCCCGATCCGGCGCCAGGTGATCCCACGGATCGAGGAAACATGGGAAGACTCGGTCGAGCTGGCCGATCCGTGCGGCGAGGACAGCCACATGCCGGTGCCGGGACTCGTCCACCGCTACCCGGATCGTGTTCTCTTCCTCGTAACAGATCGCTGCGCCGCCTACTGCCGCTACTGCACCCGAAGCCGGGTCGTGAGCGGTGCCGGCGAGCAAGAGCTCCACACCGAATTCGAGGAAGCTTTCCGCTACCTCGAGCAGCACACCGAGATTCGCGACGTCCTTCTTTCCGGCGGCACCGTCATTACGGTGGATGAGACCCGCCGTGT
>CAZKYJ010000486.1:0-4701 GCA_964556355.1 uncultured Verrucomicrobiales bacterium
CGCCGCCATCCGCGCGATCTGGCAGCCCGGCCAGTCGTCCCGTGGACTCACCTAGCCGGCGAGGACGGGGGCGTCGGCATCGGATTTGCGGGGGGCGGCGTTGCGGGGCGGCGTCTCATCCTCCCGCGTGAGCTTCATCCCGACAGGCTTGGACACGCCCTGCTCCTGCATGGTGACGCCATACATGATATCGGCGCGCGACATGGTGCGCTTGTTGTGGGTCACGATGACGAACTGGCTCTGGTCGATGAAGCGGTCGAGCATTTTCAGGAATCGGCTGATGTTCGATTCGTCGAGCGGGGCGTCGAGCTCGTCGAGCACGCAGAACGGGCTGGGCTTCACCATATAGATCGAGAAGAGCAAGGCCACGGCCGTCATGGAGCGCTCGCCACCGGACATCAGGGTGATGCTCTGCAGCTTCTTCCCCGGCGGCTTCGCGATGATCTCAATGCCCGACTCGAGCGGGTCGTCCTCGTCGACAAGGAGCAGGTTCGAGCTGGCACCCTCGCCGAAAAGTTCGCGGAAGGTTCCGCGGAAGTTCTTCTGCACCTGGGCGAAGGTCTCGGCGAACATCTCCTTGGTCGTGGTGTTGATCTTGTGGATGACGCGGAGGAGTTCCTCTTTCGAAGTGACGAGGTCGTTGTGCTGGGTCTCGAGGAAGGTGTGACGTTCTTCGAGTTCCTCGAACTCGCCGATGGCGTCGAGGTTGACCGGCCCCATCGAGTCGAGCTTGCGTTTGAGCTCGCCCACGACGCCTTCGACGAAATCCCAATCGGGCTCGAGCCCGGTGCCGGCTTCGACAGACCCTTCGGTGTCGGTGTCGGTGTCGAGCGACGGCCCGGCATTCCCAGGTTCGTCGGCGTCGGCGTTCTCGTCGGCGTCCTCCCCGGCCATGGTGGCGGCGCGCTTCTCGTTGCGCGCTTTGGCCTTCTTCTGGGTCTCGATCGCCTCCAGCAACCCGGGGGTGTCCGGGGCGAAGGATTCGAGATCCACGTCGTAGCGTTCGAGAACCGTCGTGGCGAGCGATTCGATCCGGAGATCGAGCTGGGTGATTTTGATCTCGGCATTGCCGCGCTGTTCGGTCAGCGCCGAAAGGTCGCGCCGCCACCCGAGGAGCCCCTTCTCGGTCTCGCGGAGGGTCTCGTCCTGGGCCGCCCGCTCGGTCTCGAGTTCGCCGAGCTTGCTTTGGACAATGACGAGGTCGGCCTCGGCGGTGGCGATCTCCTCTTCTAGGGACTCGGATTCCCCTCCGGCGTTCTCCATTTTCTCGCGGTAGGAGGCAATCTCGTTCTCGCGGCGGGTGATCGTTTCCTCCAGTTCGTGGAGGCGGTTGCGCATCGGTTCCTTTTGCTGGCGGAGCGCCTCTTCTGCACGGCGCTCCACGGCAAGGTTGGTGCGCAGTTCCGAGAGCAGCTCGGCAGACTCGGATTCCTCGCGGGCGATCTCGGCGAGACGGGACTCCTGCCCTCGGATCTCCGTGGTCCGCTTCTCGAGGTCTTGGTGGGCTTTCGCCTGCGCCGCTTTCAGTTCGCTGATCTGGTTCTCCGCCGTCTCGACCCGCTTGAAGAGCTCGCCCTGCTCCCACTGGACACCTTCGAGCTTCGAGCCCATCTGTCCGATCTCCCGCTCGACAAGCGACGACTGACCGGCAAGCTTCGACTCCTGAACCTCGTTTTCTTGGAGCCGCGCGCGCGCTTCGGCGAGGTGGGACTTGAGTTCCGCAATCCGGGTCCGGCCCTCTTCTACCTCCGCTTCCAGCGCGGCGCGCGCCTCGGCCAGTACTTTGGTGGCGCCTTCGAGATCCCGGATCTCGGCCTGGCGTTGAAGCAGGGAGCCGGCACCCGCCTTGCCGGTCGATCCGCCTTTGACCAAGCCGTCAGGCGTGACGACCTCACCGTTCATTGTCGCGAAGGTGAGATCGCTGTACTGCGGCTTCAGCTTCAGGGCGATCCCGAGGTTTTCGACGATGACGACATTCTCCAAAAGCCTTTGCACCAGTGGCTTAACTTGCTTTTGCACGGTAATCTTGTCGAGCGCCCACGCGCGGGCACCGTCCGGCAGTGCCATCATTTGGGAGTCGGAGCCGCCGGGGCAGAGATCTTCCGGAAGGAGGTTGACCTGGCCGAGCTTCTTCCGCACAAGCGTGTCGATGATGCTTTCCGCGAGGTGGGTATCGCCGACGAGAACGGTCTGGAGCACCGGGCCGAGTGCCCCTTCGATCGCAGGAATGAAATCCGCCTCCACCTCCAAGAACGAGGTCAGCACCCCCCGGGTGCCATTCTTGTAGAAATCGGGCTGGTCGAGTCCCTTCAAGACGGCCTGCGTGCCTTTCTCAAGCCCTTCTCCCGATGCGACAAGCTGTTGAAGAACATCAAGTCGCGATGATTTTTCCGTATACTCCTTATGAGCTTTCGTCAGCCTCTGCTGCGTGTCCGCGAGATTGTTTTCGGCGATTTGTGCGTCCCGCTCGGCGGTTTTGACCACCTCGGTGTGTTCTTCGAGGAACTCGCGAACGTCGGCCAGTTTGGTGTCGAGCTCCTTCTGTTCGGCGATCTTCGCGTTGCGTTCCGACTCCAGCTTTCCGAGTTCGACCGAAAGTTGCTCTTTGCGCTGGCCATCTGATTCGACGCGGGTGATCGAAGAGGCCAGCTGGGCTTTCGTGTTGACGATCATGTTCTCAGCCTCCGCGGCGCGCTTTCGAAGTTGGCCGAGCGCGGCGGTCAGCTGCTCGCGCTGCTGGCGGACGCCGGCGGTTTTGGTGGCGTGCTCATCGAGCTGGGCCTGCTGACGCTCGATGCTGGTGAGCACCTCGCCGAGCGATTCCTCGGCGCTGGCGATCTGCGATTCCTGGTCGGAGAACTTGCTCCGGGTGTTCTCGATGTCGGCCTCGTTCTGGGGGATGAGAACTTCGAGTTCGCGGGTGCGCTCGGCATTGAAGCCGATGCGGTTCTTGGCGGACTGCGCGCGGTTTTTTAGTTCGTTCCCGTGCTGCCGGGCGTTGGAGACGCGCTCTTCAAGCTGCTGGAACTTCGTGCGCGCGTCGGAAATCTCCTTTTCGCCATCGCTGATCCGGTACTGCAAGTCGGTGACGCTTTTGGCCAGGGTTTCGACCGACGCCTGGAATTCGGCGCGCTCCGCCCCGAGGTGTTGGTGGCGCCGGTGTGAGTAGTGGGTGTCGAGGGTTTTCACGTCGCCGAGAAGCGCCTGGTAGCGGCGGGCTTTGGCGGCCTGGCGCTGGAGCGATCCCATCTGGCGTTTGACCTCCGCGATAATGTCCGAGATGCGCAGCAGGTTGGCCTCGGTGTAGTCGAGCTTGCGCAGGGCTTCCCGCTTCTGGGATTTGAACTTGGTGATCCCGGCCGCTTCCTCGAAGACCGCGCGCCGGTCTTCGGGCTTGGAGGACAGGAGCATGTCGATCTTGCCCTGCTCCATGATCGAGTAGGCCGACTGTCCCATGCCGGTATCCATCAGCAACTCGTTGATGTCCTTGAGCCGGCAGAGCTGATTGTTGATCCGGTATTCCGACTTGCCGTCGCGGAAGACGCGGCGGGTGATGGCGATCTCGTGGAAGTCGGTGCCCAGTTGTTCTTCGCAGTCGGCTAGCGTCAAGGTCACCTCGGCGAGCCCCAGCGGCTGGCGCTTGTCGGTCCCGTTGAAAATGACATCGGCCATCTCGCCCCCGCGCAGCGCTTTGGCGCTCGTCTCGCCCAGCACCCAGCGGATCGCGTCCACCACGTTCGATTTGCCGCAGCCGTTCGGCCCGACGATGCCGGTGACGCCCGGGTGAAACTCGAAGAGGGTTTTGTCGGCAAACGATTTGAAGCCGAGGAGGTGGAGTGATTTCAGGCGCATAGAGTGTTCAGGGAAAAGGGGGAGCGAGGGCGTAGTCTTCGATAGTGATACGGCTTTACAAAGTATCCGATGTCGCTGAATATCCAGCTTATCAAAATTGAATCGTGGTCGTGCGAAGTCTCGCAGAACGTGGTGGTGGCGGCAAGTGAAATGATGACGAAACCCAACATCTTGTGCCACCTTTTTTTGCCGGGCGCAAGATGTGGGGCTGGGGCGGTGTGCGCGGCGGCGTCGATCCGTGCGAAAGTTGCCTTGCGCGATGCGGCGAGGGCGCCTTAGCTATCCGGAAATCGTCGGCTATTCGCCCTGCAAAGACCCGCCATGACAAAAGACAACATCGAGACGCGAACGCTGGGGATGATCGGGATCGTGCTCGGATTTCTCGCGCTGGCGGGCGCCTTCCTGTCGCCTTGGATTCAGGATGCCATCGATCCTCCAGCAAAACCCCTCGAAGAGCGCGCGGTGGGCTTTGCTGGACGGCTCGCCGACGCCGCGAAGGCGAAAATGAAAGGCGAAGAATATGTTCCGGCAACCGCTCCCGAAGCCAAGCCATCGCGCTTCCTTTTCCCGGGGATCATCGCTCTTGGCATGCTCGCCATGGGCTTCGGTTTGGGGAGCCTCCTGAGCTCTGAGCCCAAGATGGTCGGAGGTGGCGCTGTGGCGCTTGGACTGAGCGCGGCCGTCGTCCAATGGTCGATCATTTTGGCGGGCGCGATCCTCATGATCCTCATCGTCATGGCCGTGCTCACCCTTCTCGGTGGAGGATAGCGTTTCGCTCACCAACCAGACCGCACCACCGACCTCCCCGCTGTGGCATGAGGACCCGAAGTTCAAACCTGCAATCAACCT
>CAZKYJ010000487.1:0-4683 GCA_964556355.1 uncultured Verrucomicrobiales bacterium
TTTTTCGGGTAGTGCCGCCACCCGGTTTGCGTGCCGTCGCCGGGACAGTTGAACCAGCCTTGATAGCCGCAGAAAACCTGGCCGACGAGCGGGCAGGGATTGGGGGACGGGGCTTGGGCGCGGCTCAAGGAGGGGAGGCCGGCGGCGGCGGCGAGGGTCTTGAGGGTGGTGCGACGGTTCATCGTTGGGGGAGGCGAGGGGAGGTAGAAAAGCCGACGGGGGTGCCGGTGGTGAATTGTTTGGCGAAGTCGCGGTGCACGGGGTGGCGTAGGTGGTTCGACTCCACGGGTATGGCTGCGCCGGGGACAGTCAAGATCGCGTGGGCTCCAGCTCGCAGTCGATGATGACCCGTCTGGCACGGGGCCTCACCGTCGAACGCGGTGGCCGAGCGATCCGCCCGGACGACCCGCCGGGCCGCGATCTTGAGACGCCGCCACCGGCGAGGTGACCGACGAGATCCCCGACCTCCCTCGCCCCGGGCTCGGTATTCGCGTCGTCCAGGCGTGAGTCGCGCCGCCGACGCGCCTACCGCTCGGTGCCTCCCCGGTAGGTGGAAAGCATCTCATTGATCCGTTCGATCCGGCTCTCGGGATGCGGGTGGGTGGCCATGAACTCCGGACCGCGCGGCCCATCGCCCCCGGCTCCCTTGAGCGTTTCCATCACCCCGAGCATGGCGGCCGGGTCGTAGCCGGCGTCGATGAGCAGGGCGAACCCGATCTCGTCGGACTGGAGTTCGTCGTCCCGCCCGTATTTGGTCAGCACGAACTGGCTGACGTACTGGGCGGCCATCTGGCTCATCTGGGCGGAGTTGTAGCTGTCGGAAGCGCCGACGACCGCGGCCTGCGAGAGTCCCTGCATCAGCTGGCTTTTCGCCATCTGCTCGGCCGAATGCCGCCCCACCACATGCCCGATTTCGTGCCCGAGCACCCCGGCGAGTTCTGCCTCGCCCGGCAGGGCATCAAAGAGCGCCCGGGTAATGAAGATCTGCCCGCCGGGGAGGGCGAAGGCGTTGACGGTCTGGCGGTCGGCCAAGAGGTGGAAATCGAACTGGTAGCCAGATCCGGAGACGGAGGGATTGGCGTTGACCAGCTTGTTCCCGATGCGGTCGACCAGCGCCCGGTCCCGCTCGTCCGGGTCGTGCCCGCCGAACTGCTCCGCCATGGCCGGTGCCGAGTTCAGCCCCATGGCGATCTCCTGTTCCTGGTTCAGCGCGATGCGCTGCTCCTCCCCGGTGAACGTGTTCTGCTCGGTCGGCGTCAGGAAATATCGGAAGATGGCGAAGCCCGCGATGGCGACCATGATGAGGAGACGGATGCCGCAGCCGCCGGGCGAGCGGCCGGTAACGGATCTGGGGATTCGGCGTTGCGAGGGCATTTGATCGGCGGGTTGAGTGTTTCCTAGGACGAAATCACCCTTCGGGTCACTCCGACTTTTTTACAATACGTTTCGATCGGGCAGAGGGCGCATTTCGGGCGCAGCGCGGTGCAGGTTTCCCGCCCCAAGGAGACGAAGTTGACGTGCAGCGAATGTCTCAGCGACGGCGGGATTTTGGCCTGCAGCCGGTCCATGTCCCGCTCGGTACAATGCCCGTCCTTGGCCGTCGGCCGGATCCACCCCAGCCGTCGGGCGATCCGCCAGCAGTGCGTGTCCACCGGAAACACCGCGTGCCCGAGCGAGTACATCATCACGCAGCGTGCCACCTTCTTGCCCACGCTGGGCAAGCTCGTGAGAAACCGTTCCGCCTGTTCTGCCGGGTAGCCGCGCAGCGGGGCGAGTGTCGCCTTCCCGAATCGCATGACGATGGCGTCGAGGATCGCCCGGATCGCTTTCGAGCGCTGCCGGTAGAGCCCGCCCGGCACCAGCGGCATCTCGATCCGCTCCCGCGGCGCTTCCGCCAGCAGCGAAAAGGTCGGAAATTCCTCCCGCAGCGCCCGGTAGGTGCGCCGGTAGCCCTTCTCCGACGTCTTCACCGAACAGAGGATGAAAAGCAATTCCTCCAGCGGGTTCTTCCGGTTGAAGTGGTTGTGGTCGCCGTAGCGCTCCCTGAGGATTGCGGCAACGGCATCCACGTGGGCAGGCGGCGGCGGCGGCTTCGGCACGGGGAGAAATAGGGGTGGCGTGGGCGGAGCGCAATGCGCGGGTCGCCGGTCCAGTCCCCGCCCGCCGATGGGGGTGCTGGCGCGGCCGTTGGTATTTTTGTATTGACTCGCCGGATAGAATTTCGTCTGATCGTTTTACCGCCATGGCAAAGTGGCGCAACCGCGATGATGGCAAACGATTCCGTAAACGGACCGGATCTCATCGACCGATCGGTGCGATGGGCGCGCGTGTTGTGGGCATCGCTGGTCGTTCTCGTCGGGGTGGGCTGCGCGACATCTCCGACCCGGGTGAAGGAATACCGGAACGACGTGTTCTCCGGAAACCGGGGGGAGGTCGGAAGTTCGGAGGAGCCTCGGGGCGATGCCGGCACCGTTGGTTCCCGTCCGGATTCGGGGCGGGATCCGGGGAGCGCGCCGCCCGGGCCGGTCACGGCACGGGTCACAGCTCAGGAGGCGGGGGGATCGCCCGATGGGGAAATCGCGATGGTAGAGGCCATGCAGACCTTCGAGCCGGTGGCCGAACTCAGCCGGCCGCGGCTGCTACGCGACGAGATCGCCTACGTCTACGAGGCGCCGTTCGCCGAGGTCGAGGCCGAGGCCGTGCAGGTCAGCGCGCCGGATCTCTTGGTCAGTGAGACGCTCTCGCCGGAGCGGCTCGCCGAGGTCGGCGCGCTCGAACTCGGCGATGACGGGAGCTACCGCGCCGCGTCGGGCGAGGTGCTCGAACCGATCCAGCAGGTCCCTTGGCCGCCCCCGAAGGCGTCCGCAACGCTGACGTTTCACAATGAGGACCTCGGACTCGCGACGGCCGGTGGGTTCTCGCTCGGGCGGATCGACCGCAAACTCTCGCGGAACCTCGCGGCCTGCGGCTACTTCGAGCGCGCCTACTATGCGGTTCCCGGCGGGTTCGCTTTGGTCACCAGGCTCGAGCAGATCGAGGCCGACGGGAGCCCGTCGGACGGGGAGACACGCTGGCAGCTCGCCTTGCCGGGGCGCTACAAGTTCTGGACCGCTACATTTTGGAAGGATCTGCTCGTCGGGGCGAAGGGCTATTACCGGGTGATCGTCTTCGTCGTGACCGACCGGGTGGCCGACAGGCGCCCGGAAAACGTCGATCCGGAGGAGGCCATGAACTGGCTGGGGAATGGCGCTCGCCGTGTCCCGCCACGGATCCGCGATGCCGCGTTCACCCCGGAGCATCGCGTGACGGTCTACGTCTACGAGTTCGAGCGGCGCGAGATCGAGGCCGACATCCGAAACCCGATCGCCCCCGGCCGGCTGGGTATCGAACCGCATCTGAAAAAATCGGGGCTCTACACCCAACTGGTTTCGTCCCATGGCTGAAAGCATCGGCACCACCCAGGCAAAGAAACTCCTCACTTACGTGTGGTTTGTCGGCAGCGCGATTCCCTTTTTGTTGGTGGTCTGCCAGTCGGCGATCGGTGACCGCTACGGGGTTCGCGTCCGCGAGGTCTGGGAGTGGCTGTTGCCGACCTTGGTGCCGACGAGCACGCTCATCTTGGGCGTCTTGGTCTGGGAGGCGCGCAACACTAGGAGGAGGAGCCGGAGGGTCAGCCGGGTACTTTTTCGGGTCACCCTCGGCCTGGCGGTCGTCTACCTGCTCATCGTCAACGGCCTGTTGGTTTTCATGCAGCCGGTCGATCCGGGCGCGGCCGGTGTCGGAGGCATCGAGACCCTGACAGGTTCCGGCATCTACCTCGCGCCGTTGCAGGGGCTGGTGACCGCAGCTTTCGGCGCGTTCTTCGTCTCGGGGGAATCCGAGTGAATCTCGCCGCCGCCGTCCCCGGCTAGCCGCGGCACCAGTAGCGGGGTTTCCCGTCGGAAAATGGGAAGAATCTGCCGGCGCCCCGTAACGCTCGTGCGGAATCCGTCGTTTGGGGGGACGCAATCCGATCAATCCGATGCTTTGGGTTCGAGCCCGTCCGAGCGCAGGCGCTGCCAGCACTGCGACAATGAACCTCCGGAGAACGATGCGGACGGCACCTGTCCGGCGTGCCTTGTGGCCTCACCCTCGACGTGGAGAACGACGAGGCCATCGATGAGGAGATCCGCGACCTTCGCTGGGTTTTCGCTCGGTAGCTTCCGGGGCACGGCGGGCGATCTCGCGACGGTAGGGGGAGCGGGTCGCCCGTGCCGATTCGGGCAGCGGCAGCAAAATGCCGCTCCGAGCAGATTTCGCCTTTCCAAGCGGCAAGGATGCTGGTTTTGTCCGTGCCGCGTCGGATCGCCGTCCGGGGCGTCCCCAACACCATGATAGATTCTGCAGCACAGTCCGATCCCGGCGCCCGCGGGTTCACGAAACGTCAGTTCAAACGCGTCGTCCTCAAGCTCAGTGGGGAAGCCCTGCGGGAAACCGGCAGCCACGACAATATCTCGCCCGAGATCGTGGAGAACATGGCCAGCCAGATCAAATCCGCCCACCAGAGCGGTCTCGAGATCGCCGTGGTCGTCGGGGGCGGAAACTTCTGGCGGGGGATCAGCGCCAGCAACCGCGGCATGGAACGCGCCACCGCCGACTACATGGGGATGCTCGCCACCGTGATCAACAGCCTGGCTCTGCAGG
>CAZKYJ010000488.1:0-4675 GCA_964556355.1 uncultured Verrucomicrobiales bacterium
CATCGAGCCGGGCGTCGACAAAACGGGTGCGCCGGCCGTCAAGATAGGGCGTGCTGGCACAGAGTGCCGGGAGCAGCGGGAGGATGAGCCTCACCGCCGCGTGCAATCGACCGAATTCATCATCACCCCGAAATGGGAGGTTCAGATGGCAGCTCTGCAAGTTCGCCCATCCGTGCTGGCGGCAGTCGAAAATCCGATGGTAGGTCTCGTAGACATCGGCGTAGTCCCCGCTCCAGAGCACGGTCTCACGCGCGGGATCCATCCACGGGTGGGCACCCCCGGGCAGGAGCCGGGCACCCCATTCACCTAGCAGGGCATCGGCCCGATTGGCCGCATCGGCGAAGGCCCGGCCCACGACCGCGAAGCCGGGCTCCGGACGCGTCGATTTCAATTCGATGACGTGGGCGACCAGCTCGTTGGATAGTGTGACCTGACCCCACGCGGCGTCGGACGCCCCAGGGAGCCCGGCGGCACGCGCGAGGAAGCCCTCGGCCAGGGCGGCGACATTGAGGTCGTCCTCCCCGACAATCATGGTCTCGACCTCGATGCCGAAGGCCTCGAAGAGATGGAGCGGCTGCGGCATCCTACGGTTGCGCCAAGCGCGTTTTGAACGAGGCCATCACGGCATCGTAGAGTGCCTCACCGAGGAGGGCGTCCTCCACCCCTGCGTCGATAGTCGGGTTGTCGTTCACCTCGATGACGAGCGCCTCGCCCGGCGCGGTCTCTTTCAGGTCGACGCCGTAGAGGCCATCGCCCATGAGGTTGGCGGCGCGCAGCGCGGTGGTGAGGATGGCGGCTGGGACGTCCCCGAGCGGCACCGCCGTGGCCTCGCCGGTCGCCCCATCACCCTCCGCCGCCCAATTGTAAATCTGCCAGTGGTCGTCGGCCATGAAGTACTTGCAGGCAAAGAGCGGACGCTGGTCGAGCACGCCGATCCGCCAATCGAATCCCGACGGTGTGAAGGCCTGCGCGATGGCCAGGTCCGAGCGCGCGAACAACCTGTCGAGCCCCGACTGCAACTCGTCCTCGCCCGCCGCCTTCACCACGCCGAGCGAAAATGCGCCGTCCGGCTGCTTGAGCACGATGGGAAACCCGAGGTCCGCCGCGATCTCGCGGCGATTCTCCCGATGCACGACCCGCGTGCGCGGGCTCGGGATCTTGTGGCGCACGAGTAGCTCGGCGAGATACACCTTGTTCGTGCAGCGGAGGATGGACGTCGGGTCATCGATGACCGGCATGCCCTCCCGCGCCGCCCGCGCGGCGAAGCGGTAGGTATGGTGGGTCACCGACGTGGTCTCGCGGATGAAGAGGGCATCGTATTCGAGGAGGCGGCCAAAGTCCTCCCGGGTGATCGTCTCTGCCGCGATATCTTGGCGCGCCGCCGCCCTGATGAAATTCTCCAGCGCCGCCGGGTTGGACGGCGCCTCCTTTTCGTCGGGGTTCACGAGGATGGCGAGCTCGTATCTCTTTGCCACGGTCGGGCGGACCGCACGCCGGCGGCGCCCGAAATAGGAACGCGCGAATGATTCGGCCAGCGGGGCGTGGTCGACCGGTATCTCGGAGGTCTGGATCGGGCGCAACGAGGCCAGTGACCACCTGGCGCGGGACCGGACGAACTTCGCCCGGAGGAGCGGCGCATCCACCAGCGCACCCAACCGCTTGCACAGGGCGTCGTAGTGCTTCGCCACGTTCCTCCCGAAGTAGATGCTCAGAACGAACTCGTCCGTTTTCAGGTGGTGGAGGCTCTCCTGGACGAGCTTGTCCAGGTCGTCGGTGAGATGGCGGAGGATGGCGGGAGAGCGCAGGTCCTGCAGCGTGGCCACACCCGGCACCGGCTTGTGCCCGCGCGCCTCGGCGAGCAGGGATACGTAGTAGCCGGCGCTCTGGTATCGCAGGTCCCGGCAGAGGTTAAAAACCCGGACGCCCTCGCCGGGAGCCCCTTGCCAACGCCCGGCGAGATAGTCGCGGGCCGCCACGACCTCGACGCCGTCGATCTCGAGATTCCAATCCGCGGTGTCGGTGGCCACGATCAGCTTACGCATGCCGGTTGGATGATGAGGAGGTTGGCATCGTAGGTCACGACCCCGAGGAGGATGGCCGCGATGAGGCGCGCGACCGGGACGTGGTAGTAGTGGTCGCCCGAGATCGGGTTGGTGTGGTAGGGATCGGCAATGTGCGCCAAGCCGTCGTCATCGACGCCGCAGATGACCACAAAATGCCCGGAGGGTTCGCCGCGGACGTCGTCGTGCACCCATTCTTTTCCCCCGCGATGGAACTCCCGCGGGCAGTCGTAGAGATAGGTGGCGCTCAGGCCGCAGAGCACGGGCGCCCCGGCGGTGAGGAAGTGGCGCAGCAGCTCCGGACAGAGCTCGTCGAAGCGCATCTCGCCCCCGACCGAAAGGAACTCGAGATACGCCTGGCTCGCCGCCGCAAACCGCTTGCCGGTCTTGTAGCGGAGCTGGGCGCGGAGCTTGTCCGCCAGCGCGGCCTGCGGCAGACCTCGCCAGCTGGGGTCGAACTCGCGGAGGTTGTAGGAAACGAGGCTCGCCCGGTAGCCCCGCGCCACCGCGTGAATCCCGAGATAGACCGCCAGAGTCCCCCCTTCCTCCAGCGCGGGGATCTCGGCGATGAGCCGCTCGAGCGGCATGCGATCACCGTGGAAGGCATAGACAGCGTGCAACGAGGTGGGGCCACAGGTGATGTCGTCGGGCTGCGCCAGGATGGGGACTTCGAGCATTCGCGTGCACCAACCATACGCGAGAATTATCCGGTGGAGGCGAAATGCGTGGCTGACCAACCCGATTTGCGCGCGACGGTTGCCCGCGCTCTGCTTAGGGATGCGGATCATCATCCTCGCCACCTTCACGGCCACACTCACCGGCTGCGGAAGCATCCCATTTTTCTCCAAGGACGACACCCCGCTCACCCCGGTGCAACGGGTCGGCGTCGGCAAGAGCAAGTACACCGGCTACGAGGCCGCCATCTACCAACGGGGTCGCTCCCAGGGGTGGTCCGACGGCTTCGATGGCGCCAAGAACGACTACAAAGCACACGCCCACCGCTACTCCGAGTTCAATGCGACCGAGTTCAAGGAAGGTTACAAAGCCGGCTACAAAGCGGGCAAGGAGGCCGCCAAAGAATAGGTCGCAGCCCACCGCCATGCCTTCCCTTCGCACCCGCACCAAAGTCGTCCTCACCGCGGTCTTCGTCATCGTCGCGGCGCTCGCCGTCCTCGCCTACAAGACGAGCCGCTTCGGCACCGCTTCGCCCGACTACGACGTCGAGATGGCCGACGGGGACTTCGAGATCCGCAGCTACCCGGCCATGGCCGTCGTCTCCGCCCCCGTCGATGCGGACGGATCCGGTCCCGGCGTGTCCGCATCGACCGACAGCGCCTTCCTCCAGCTTTTCCGCTATATCACCGGCGACAACGAAGGCGGTGCCACCATCGCCATGACCACGCCCGTCCTCATGGACACGGCGGCCGATGGGGAGGGGCGGATGCAGTTCATCCTACCCCCAGAATACGTGGGCGCCGCGCCGCCCCAACCGACCGGCAGCGGCCTCGCCGTCGAGGAGCTTGCCGGCGGGCTTTTCGCCTCCCTCCGCTTCGAGGCGGAAGGGCCCGCTTCCCCTTCGGCCGACGAAGCGCTCGCCCGGCTGCGCAGGATCCTCGGCCAGCGCGGCCTGACGGCCGCCGGCACGCCGCCCATCTTTGCCTACTACGACCCGCCCTGGACCCCCTCGTTCCTCCGGCGTAACGAGGTTCTGCTCCAGCTGGTTCCGTAGATTCGGCGGGTGGACTTCCCGGTTGGCATTGCTCCTGCTTTATTGTTTCCCGTCTGGTACCCTCCCGGCCGACAACCTTTTTGTCTGGGGTTGTGCCGCGCCGGTTGTCCCCAGCCGATCCTTTTCGAGGTTGGCTGTGGGCAGCCGGTGCGGTGTCCTTCCCGGTTCCAAAAGAGCCCGCATTTTCTCATTCCCCCGGGTTCCCCGGTTCGCTATAGTGGGGACATGACCGATCCGACAAGCGAGACTCCGCCGCCGCCCCCCGCGCCCGCCGCCATCGAAGAGCAACCGCCCGCGCCCAACCCTCCGGCACCTGTGCTCTCGCACGTCACCGAGCGCACCTGGGCGCTGACCGCCCACCTCACCACGCTGAGCAACTACGTCGGCGTGCCCGGCTTCATCGGGCCGCTCATCATCTGGCTCACGAAGAAGGACGATGCGCCCTTCGCCGCGGCGCAGGCCAAGGAAGCACTCAATTTCCAGCTGTCGCTCTACCTTTACGTCGTGATCTGCATCGCGTTGTTCTGGCTGATCATCCCGCCGTTTCTCATCCCTGTCATCGGCATCGCCCACGTGATCTTCACCATCGTGGCGGCACTCTCGGTCAGCGAGGATAAGCCCTACCGCTACCCGGCGACGATCCGCTTCCTCTGATCGGCAAGACGCCCCGCCACGATCCCTCCGAGCACCAGCTGGAGCGGGTGGAAACAGATGAGCGGCAGGAGAAACGCCGAAAGCACGGGCAGTTCCCCAGTCCCCACGCCGGCGGCGGTCGCGGCGAAGATCGTCTGCGCCAGCGGCACCCCTGCCGCCAAGGTCTTTTGGCTGCCGCAGTAGAATGCCGTGATCCGCTGCGCCCGCGAAAACCCCGCCGCCATCCGCCAAG
>CAZKYJ010000489.1:0-4665 GCA_964556355.1 uncultured Verrucomicrobiales bacterium
CATCCACTGGTCGAGGTCGGCGACCGCTTCCACCTGGGAGATGTAGTCGGGGTCTCCGTTGGCCTCGTTCATGACGCGGAGAAACTCGTTGAGGTCCGACCAATCGGCGGCGGCGGAGTTGGTGGACTTGCTCCAGCCATCGTCCTGGTAGGCGGTCGCGTCACCGTCCCGGAACGCCCAATCGACATCGGGGCGCACCTTCTTGTAGAGGTTGCCCGAGCTGTCGTTGGGGAGGTTGTTGTCAAGGAACTCGCCGCCCAGCGGTTCGACGTGGACGTAGGACCCGTAGTTGGTGCGCTGGCCGTTGGCGAAGTTGACGCCGTTGCGCCGCACCTGCACCCGCCGGGTCTGGGGCGCGGTGAGTCCCGACGAGGTGAACGTCTTCATCCCGATGAACTGGAGCCAGGTGTACTGGGCGTTGAGGTTCATCCGGGTGATCCCGTTGTAGGGCGTGTCACGGGGGATATTGACGCGGTGGGAGATCGGGTCGCGGTTCCGGCTGCCCGCGCCCCGCACGCGGTTTCCACAGAGGTAGCGGATCGACGGTCCGGAGCCGTCGTCCGCGATGAGGGTCGTATTCATCTGCGCGTTGCTGGCGCGTGTGATGTTGGTGAAGGTGCGGTTTTCTTCGGCCGACATAACGAGGCGGTAGCTCGCCTGGGTGGCGCCCAGCGTTTCCTCATCCACCTGGTAGAGGCAGTTGGCGAGCTGGCCGATGTCCGTCGGGGCGGGCCAGGTGCGGGTGTGGGTGCCGTCCGAGGCCTGGACGTAAAATTCGATCACCGTCCCGTTCGGATGGGCCGGGATGTCGGCTTCCCATCGCCCGTTGGCGTTGGTGTCGGTCATGGGCGTTTGGGTGAACGGGTCCTGCGGGTCGAGCCGGGACACGCGCCAGAAGAGCGTGGCGCTCTCGCCCCCGACCGTCTCGTCGTCGATATCGGCTTCGATCTGGACGGAGTCTCCCGATCGCGGGATGGCGGGAGAGTGTTCCACATTGCGGATCAGCGGGGCGATGTCGGCGGAGGCGGCGGCGTTCGCGGCGCCGGGAGATCCCCCGGGGACGGCGCTGAATGCCCAGTTTTGGCCGGTGTTGCCGGGGAGCGCGGCGTTGCGGAGTTCGAGGGACATCCCGCCCCGGTCGGCGGGCGAGTCCCAGGCCCAGCCGTTCTCGCCGGTATCGACCTCGCGCACCCGGAGCGCCCAATCTCCCTGGTCGGCGTAGTCGACCGTATCGACCGACGCGCCGCTGGCGTCGACGATCCGGATTCTTTCGCCCGAGTTGCTGAGCTGGCCGGTCCAGCCGCCGACGACGTTGGCCACGCCCGGGTAGAGCGCCTGGAACACGCCGAGGTCGGCCGCGACGACGAGGGTCGCGCCCGGATCGAGCGTGCCGCCGGCGAAGGTGAAACCGACCCCTCGGTCGATCTGCCAGCCGGCGAGCGGGACGGGGTCCGGACCGGCGTTGAGCAGTTCGATGAATTCCTGGTCGGTCGGTTCCGGGACGCCCTCGGGGTGCGGTGGGTGGAAAAGGATCTCGTTGATCACGACCTGTGCCGGGGCGGGTGGGGCGACAGCGATTGCGGCCACGGCGCAGAGCACCGGGAAAAGCGAATTGGGGGATGGGCGCATGGATGGGGAGATACCTAACGGACTTGGGGAGCGTTTCTTATACAGTAAAGATGGGATTCGGTGCGGACGAGGAGAGCGTCACCGGCGATGGCGGGCGTGGCCATGATGAGCTCCCCGAGCTCGTTCTGGCGGACGACTTCGAACTCGTCTCCCGCGCGGACGACGATGGTCTCGCCCCGCTCGCCAAAACAGAAGAGGTGCCCGTTGTAGGCGAGCGGGGAGGCGGTGAATTGCCCGGAGCGTCCCAGCCGCTCGCGCGTGTAGATTTCCGCGCCGGCGGCGGCGTCGTAGCAGCTGAGCATGCCGCGGTCGAGAAGGACGTAGAGCCGGTCCCGATAGTGGATTGGCGTGGGCATGTAGGGCGCTGCTTTCGGATCGCTCCAGGCGACGAACGCGTTGCCCGTCTCGCCGTCGGCGAGGCTGATGTCGCCGTGCGCTCCCGGCCGGATGGCGAGGAGGGGCTTGTCCTTGTCGCCGACGTAGCCCGAGCAGAGATAGAGTAACCCGCCGGCGGCGAACGGGCTGGGGACGGTGATTGACGAGAGGCCGGCGAGCGTCCACAGCACCTCGCCGTCGAGACCGTAGGAGCGGACCCGACCGCTCCCCGTAGTGACGATCTCCGTCCGTTCCGCGTGTTCCCAGACGAATGGCGGCGACCAGTTGCTGGGCTCGTCGCGGTCCCGCCGCCATACGACATCGCCTGTCAGCGCGTCGAGGGCGGTCAGGTGGGACTGCTCGTCGTTGTCGTTGATGATATAGATCCGCTCGCCGTGGAGATAGGGGGACGCGGCCGTACCCCAGCCGTGACGGGTTTCCACCGGTTCCCACCTCCGCTCCCAGAGCGGGGTTCCGTCGAGGTCGAAAGCGAAGAGACCGACATTCCCGAAGTAGGCGAAGACCCGCTGGCCGTCCGTGACCGGCGTTTCCGAGGCGTAGGAATTCTTCAGGTGGCGCCCGTGCGGGGGGATGCCCTCATGGACTTTCCTTTCCCAGAGGGTGCCTCCGGTGGCCAGGTCGAGGCAGAGCACGCGCCAGGCGTGGACATCGGAGGTCGGGGGGCGCTCGCCACCGAAGTAGAGCCCCTCTTTGACCGGTTCGGTCTCCCCGGTGCTCTCGGCCGTGGTCAGGATGACCCGGTCGCCTGCGACCACCGGGGACGACCATCCGCGCCCGGGGACCGGAGACTTCCAAGCGATGTTTTCCGTGGCGCTCCAAGTGTCAGGAAGCGCTGGGTTGTCGGACGTGCCGGCGGCTTCAGCGCCCCGGAATTGGTGCCAATCAGTCCCGGCCGACGCCGTGACGATGCACGCAAAAACCAGGCCAAGCGCGACGGCGGCGCCGGAAGTAGGGGAAAGGGGGAACATCGATCTTCAATATGCTCCGGTCGGGAGAAAATCCGAACACGAATCGCTAGCGGGCATCGATTTCCACGTTGCGGACGGTGGGCCGGCGTGCGACTTCTGACCGAGCCCATGCCCGCCGGTTCTCCCCCCACCGACCTCGTTGCCGATGCCGCCGGGCGGTTCGAGTTTCCCGAACTCCCGGAGCCGCTGTTCTCCGTCGGCCTGCTGACGAGCATCGGTGATCGTATCTTCGTCGTGTCGGCGCTGCTCCCCCTGCTCGGAGGAGCGACGCTGGCCGTTCACGACCGGCCGCGCAGCGTAGTCCTCTCGGGGTGGGGTTTGATGGTCGTGGCTTGCCTCTACTGGGATGTGTTCACGCCCGTCGCGATCGGTGGTTTCCACGGGCGGGAGGCACTGGCGGGGCACACCTACGACCAACCGAGCACGGCCGCGGCGGTGTTCGTTGGATGGCTCTACGCCGCGATCTTGTTCCAAGTCGGGCGGGGACTGGGGTGGTTGCTGGGGCGCTGGATTCCCCGGCGGATGCGCTCGCGGTTCGGGCATCCTGGTGAACGGTGTCGGGAGCTGGCCATTTGGATAGCGGTCCTGCCACCGACCCTATCGCTGCTCGCGGGCATCTGGCTGGTAGACGCGTCGGGTCGCTATGCGAGATCCCACGACCCGACCGGCTATGCCTCCGCGCGGTGGCTGGTCAACACGTTCGAATCGTTCAGGCGCGAGCACGACCGGTTTCCCGAAGATTGGGGCGAGGCGAACGATTTCGCCGACTCGCGACCGGATGCGCCGGGAGGTTTCTTCAATTACGAGCTGGGAGAAGGCGAGGGATACGAGCTGTCAGTAGGGGAATTGTGGACGATCAGGGGATTCCCGGGGCGGGTACGGATCGGGGCGCGCTAGTGCTAGTTCTTTTCGAGGATGACGTGGTAGCCGTCGCTGCGTTTGCCGTCGGTGGTGATGCCGGCGCGGAAGGCGGCTTGGCCTGCGGGGATGGAGACGTCGGGGAGCGTCGCTTCCTTCGCCCTCTCGGCTAACTCGACCGAGGCCTTCGTTTTGCCCGCTTCGACGGCGACGGTTCCGGGGCCGACGGGATCGGGCCAGCGGAGGGTGATGTCGTAGGTGGCGTCGCGGGCGAAGTCGAGGAGCCAGCGGACGTCGCTGCCCCATCCTTCGGATGCTGTGGGGCGCCAATCTTGGGGCGTGAGCCGGGTGGTGGTCTCGTGGTCGGTGCCGACGACGATGCGGGGCGGGGCGTAGTTGTCCGGGCGGGTGGAGGAGACATCCTCGAACCATTTGGTGTAGGCCGCCTCGAGTTCCGCGACGATCTCGGGGTGCTCGGCGACGAGGTTGTTGCTCTCGCCGGGGTCGGCGGGGATGTCGTAGAGTTCGAAGGGGATCGCCTCGGGCATCTCCTCGCGACCGAAGCCCGTGGGGTGGACGAGTTTCCAGCGCGGGCCGACGACGGCGGCGTGGTGGGTGGCGACCGGCTCGTTGCCGCGGTGGACCTGGAGGACGAGGTGGCGTTCGGGCCAGTCCGTCCCCGCCTTTCCTGCGAGCAAGAGGAGGAAGCTACGCCCGTCGATCGTGCGGTCGGTGGGGATCGGTGCACCGGCGGCCTCGAGGAGGGTGGGCATGACGTCGATGTGGGCGACGGGCAGGTGCCGTTCGATCCCGG
>CAZKYJ010000490.1:0-4657 GCA_964556355.1 uncultured Verrucomicrobiales bacterium
CGTCGACGCGGACGCTGACGCCGATGGTGTCCCCCGCCCCGTTCGAATTCTCGTCGATCCCGATCGAGATCCCCGTCATCGTCCCCTCTTCCGGGAGATCGGCTTCCCCCGCCGGCGCAGCGGCAAACGGACCCCCGCTGGTCACGACCGGATCGCTCTCCCGGGCGAACGAGATGCTGTAGCCATCCGCGGGCGCCGTGCTCCCACCCCCGACCCGCAGGTCGCACGAGAACGAGAACCCCGCCACAATCAGACCGTTGTCGAAGTCATTGAAGACCACCGTCCCCCGCTGGCTGTTGACCGCGTCCGTCACCGAAAGGTAGCCTCCGGAATTGCCCCCGGTTGGGCGGTAGACCGCGCTGTTGCCGAAGATGGTGAAGTTGCCGGTCGGATCGGTGTCGAAATTGAAATCGGCTCCTGCCGCCTGGGACGAGGGCGGGACGAGGCCGGCGGCGAGAGCAAACGCCGAACACACTGGGGCAGGAAAGCGCCTACCTCTCGATGGAGCGGTACGAATAATCATAGCGGGGGTGCTTTGGTTGCGGCGATGGCTCGCCACCGCAGAATGGCACATCGGCTCCCCACTTCACGGAATTGCTCGACTGATCAATCCCCGGAGCCTCAGGTTCCCCATGCGCCCTCGATCCGCCCACAACCGCCGCCGCCCCCCACAAAGTCACGAAAATCGAAATTCCAAATTCCAATGACGGATTTTCGCGCTACTCAATACGCGACTATGCCCCGCACGCCAGCATCCACCGCCATTCTCGCCCTCGAGGATGGAAGAACGTTCATCGGAGAAGCTTTCGGTGCCACCGGCACCCAGGAAGGAGAGATCTGCTTCAATACGTCGATGACGGGCTACCAGGAGGTCGTCACCGACCCGTCCTACCGCGGCCAGATCGTCGCCATGACCTACCCGCTCATCGGGAACTACGGCACCAACGGGCTGGACTCCGAGTCGGCGGAGCCCCACGTCCGCGGTTTTGTCATCGAGGAGCTCTCGGAGATCCCCAGCTCGTGGCGCAACACCGAACCGCTCTCCGACTATTTCGCCCGCCACGGCATCATCGGGATCGAGGGAATCGACACCCGTGCCCTCACCAAACACCTCCGCGAGCGCGGCGCGATGCGCGCCGTCCTCACCACCGAAATCACCGACGCCGCCGCCGCCGTCACCCGCGCCCGCTCCGCCACCGGCGTGGTCGGCCAAGACTACGTCCAGGAGGTCACGACGCCCGAACCCTACCGCTGGGACCCCGAGGACACCCTCTCATCCGAGTGGAAACTCCCCTACCCGCTCACCGACGGCGACACGCCGAGCAACTTCAAGTCGCTCCCCCCGGTGCGCCACCACCTCGTGGCCTACGACTTTGGCATCAAATACAACATGCTGCGCCGCCTTAGGCAGTTCGGCTTTTCCGTGGACGTCGTCAACGCCAAAACCTCCGCGGCCGACGTGCTGGCGCGCAAGCCCGATGGCGTCTTCCTGTCCAATGGTCCCGGTGATCCCGGCGCGCTGGAGTACATCCACAAAGAAATCGGTGGCCTCATCGGCCGCGCCCCCATTTTCGCCATCTGCCTCGGCCACCAAGTCGTCGGGCACGCCCTCGGCGGGAAGACCTTCAAGTTGAAATTCGGACACCGCGGGGGCAATCAACCCGTCCAAGATCTGCGCACCGGCAAAGTGGCCATCACCAGTCAGAACCACGGATTTGCCGTCGACGCCGAAAGCCTCCCCTCCACCGCCGAGGTCACCCACATCAACCTCAACGATGGCACCGTCGAGGGCTTGCGCAGCAAGGAGCACCCGGTCTTCAGCGTACAATACCACCCCGAGGCCGCCCCCGGCCCGCACGACGCGAAATACTTCTTCCAAGAGTTCGCCGATCTCATCGCCGAATCCAAGGGCGCCTGACACCCGGATCCCCCCCGCCGCACACCCGCACCACCCCGGCGGACGAACAACCGCAATATAATTTATCTGATTTATTATCTTAATTTTATCCGGAAATAATCCCAACTGTTTCCGTCTCCTTGGATTCTGCGACCACCCGCACATTGCCCGTTGAACATTTCGGAATTCCCGTTCAGATTGCGCCCCCATGGCCGACGAACCGATGAACACCCAGACGCTGGACGAATCCAGCGCCCCTGCCAATTTTAAGAACAAGGCGCCCTTCGCCAAGAAGAAGAAGAAAAAGGATCCGTTCGGCAGTGCCGCAATGACGATCGGCGTCATCGCGATCCTCGTCTCGGTTCTCGTCGTCGGACTTTCTTTCGTCATGACGGCCTAGCCGGTCGGTATCCGGTCCCGTCGCGCCTCCGTCCTCCCTCTGGCGCCACAGCCACTCGCGCCCTCAATCCTCCGGCGCGCCCGCTTTACCGACCCCTCGTCACGACGAGGTCCACTACCACTCACAACCAACACGCATGCCGAATACCATCATCGTCGGCGCCCAGTGGGGCGACGAAGGCAAGGGCAAGATCGTCGATTTCCTCACCGAAGAGACCGACATCGTCGTTCGCGCTCAAGGGGGCAACAACGCCGGTCACACCGTCATTATCGGCGAGAAAAAATACGTCCTCCACCTCATCCCGTCCGGCATCTTATGGCCCGGAAAGATCTGCGTGGTCGGTAATGGCGTCGTCCTCGACCCCACCCACCTCCTCGAAGAGATCGATGGGCTCGTCGCCCAAGGGATCGCGGTGACCCCGCAGAACCTCTTGATCTCGGAGGGTGCGCACCTCGTAATGCCCTACCATCGCGGTCTCGATGCCGCACGCGAATCCCGCCTCGGTGCGGGCAAGATTGGCACGACCGGCCGGGGCATCGGCCCGACCTACGCCGACAAGATCAACCGCACGGGGCTCCGCGTCGCCGACCTGCGCGATCTTGAGCGGCTGCGCGCGAAAATTGAAATCCGCCTGGCCGAAGCGAACCCGATTCTGGAAAGCGCGGGGCTCCCGCCGATGGACGCGGCGAGCATCGTAGCCGGCTGCGCCGCCGCCGCCGAGCGCCTCCTCCCCTTCGTCGTCAATACGGTCGCCTACCTTCACACCGCCGTTGCCGCGGGGCGCTCGCTCCTCTTCGAAGGTGCCCAAGGTACCTACCTCGATATCGATCACGGAACCTACCCGTTCGTCACCAGTTCGAATACCACTTCCGGCGGAGCCTGCACCGGTTCCGGCGTCCCTCCGCGTGCCATCGACCGGGTCGTCGGAGTGGCCAAGGCTTACACCACCCGCGTCGGCAGCGGCCCATTCGTCACCGAAAACGATGCCTTCGGCGAAAAGCTCCACGCCCTCGGGCGCGAGTTCGGAGCGACGACTGGACGGGCGCGTCGCTGCGGCTGGCTCGACCTTGTCCTCCTCCGTTTCGCCGCCATGGTCAACGGTTTCGACGAACTCGCCATCACCATCCTCGACGGCCTCGACGACATGGCCGAGATCCAAATCTGCGTCGCCTACGAACTGGACGGCAAGCGGATCGAGCTCCCGCCGGCCACGGCGGACGAAATGCAGCGCTGCCAGCCGATCTACGAATCGCTCCCCGGCTGGGAATCTGACACCACCGCCATCACCGCGGTGGAGCAGCTACCAGCCAACGCGCGCGCCTACCTCGACCGCATCTCCAGCACCCTCGGCGTACCCGTTACGCTGGTCGGCGTTGGCCCCGATCGTGCCCAGACCCTCGTCGCCTCCCCGTCCTAGCGTGTCGTCACAACTGGCTCGCGCCCCCGCCGATCCAGCCCCATACTCCCGCTCGACTTTTCCTCCAGCCGTGAACGAAGCCAGCGCGACCGTCCCGTCCCCCGCCAACGCACCCGCGACTGGTGGGAACGTTCCCCGGCATGTCGCCATCATCATGGACGGCAACGGTCGCTGGGCACGCGAGCGGGGACTCTCCCGCAGCGAGGGCCACCGTGCCGGAGCCGAATCCGTCCGCCGTGTCGTCGATGGCTGCACCGACCTCGGGGTCGAGTTCCTCACCCTCTATGCGTTCTCCTCAGAAAACTGGAGCCGCCCCAAAACCGAGGTCGCGGCGCTCATGGCGCTCCTCGAGAGGTTCCTGAAAGAGAAAACCCCGGAGATCCTCGAGCGCAATGTGCGGCTCCAGGCCATCGGTCGCCTCAATGACCTCCCGCAACGCTGCGCCGACCAACTCCACAAATCCATCGCAGCGACCGCCAACAACACCGGCCTCACCCTCATCCTCGCGTTGAGCTATGGGGCGCGGGAGGAAATTCTTGACGGCATCCGATCCGTGCTACATCACATCGAAGAAGGCCACCTCGACCGCGCGATGCTCACCGCCGACGTATTTTCCAAGCACCTCTACACCCGCTACTTTCCCGACCCGGACCTGCTCATTCGGACCTCCGGCGAAATGCGCCTCTCCAACTTCATGCTCTGGCAAATCTCCTACGCCGAAATCGTCGTCACCAAAAAACTGTGGCCCGACTTTGACAAGAACGACCTCGCCGCAGCCATCCGCGAATACTCCGGGCGCCAGCGCCGCTTCGGCGGCATCGTCTGAACCCCACCCCATCCCTTTCCTCTCCGTATGTCCGTCAGTCCAGAAGGCACCGATCCCACTGCCATCACCCACACCATCGTCATCCTCGATCCCGAGCCCGACTTTTTGGAATGGGTG
>CAZKYJ010000491.1:0-4639 GCA_964556355.1 uncultured Verrucomicrobiales bacterium
GGGGTTTCGATCCGGTAGCCGAGGCAGATTCCCGGGTGGTTGGTGTAGGCGGCGTTGACCGAGATCCCGTCGATATGGAAGCGCATGGAATCGAGTTCTTCGAAGGTCACATGGCTGGCCATCTGGTTGAGTTTGACGGGGAAGAACGCACTCTGCATCTGCTCGAACAACGCCGCCCGCAGACCGTGCACGGCCCCTTCGTAGCCGAACATCCGCACGTTGACCTTCGGGCTGTAGGCGGGGATAAAGAACGGGAACCCTTGGATGTGATCCCAGTGGGTGTGGGTCATCAGGAGGGTCACGTCCATGGCCTCGCCCTTGAACTCGCCCATGAGCGACTGCCCGAGCATCCGGATGCCCGAACCGGCATCGAGCACGATGATCCGGTCCCCGACGCGCACCTCGACACACGTCGTGTTCCCGCCGTAACGCCGGGTTGATTCCCCCGGGGAAGGGATCGATCCCCGCACGCCCCAAAAGCGAACTTTGGTCGGCCCGAGGTCTTCGGGCACCGGATCCGCCACCGGAGTGCCCCCCTCGCCGCAGCCTTCCAGAGCCTGCCGCAGGTCGGCGGGCATGATCGGTTTCACGAGGTAGCCGTGGGCGCCCGCCTCGAAGGCGCTGTCCTTGTCGTTGAGGAACTTGCTCGCCGTCGTGACGATGAGCCGGGTGCACTGGAGCGAGGGCTGGTCGCGGATCAGGCTGCAGACTTTGAAGCCGTTCCTGCGCGGCGTCCGCATGTCGCAGATCACGGCGTCGGGCTCGTGTTCCAGCGCCAGCGCGAACCCGGCGGCACCGTCCTCCGCCTCGAGCACCCGCCAGCCATCGCCGGCCAAGCACTGCGAGTGGAGCGCACGGGTGACGGCATCGCCGTCGATGATGACGACCGTCTTCATGATTTCACCTCCGGGATGCGCACCCAAAACCGGTTCCCCTGCCGGTCACCCACGATCTCGTGCCCGACCTCACCACCGATGTTCTCGGCCGCGACGCGGCAGAACGAGAGTTCGATGGCGCCGGTGGCTCCCCCGAACGGGTCGAGGCCGTCGAAAGGGGTCTCGCCGCCAGCCGCATCGGCTGGAGGGCCCGAATCGGTGACCGAAAGCTCGATCTCCCCTCCCTCGGCGGAGCGGCGGACGGTATCGATCACCACCCGGCTCCCCGGGGGCGCCCCCTGGTATGCGTTGACGAGCAGCGCGCCGAACATGCGCACCAAGAGCGAACGCTCCCCCTGGATCCGTGCTTTCTGCGGGATTGCGGTCGGAGGGATCAGTTGCACCGACTTCTCCTTGAACGATTCGGCGACCGAGGCGATCGCCTCGCCGATCACCCCGGCGACATCGCTCGCTCCACGGCGTTCGCCCTGCCGCCCGTAGAACTCTTCGAGCTCCGGGGTGAACCCTGCGACGACCCCCCGGATGAGCGCCTCCTGCTTCCTCGCCGCGGTCATCGCCAGCGAGAGCAGGTAGGAGACTTTCGCGGCTGTCGGCTCGACTTCGAGCAACCGGAGCGAGGTGACCACGTTGCCGAGAGCGCTGCTGATGTCATCGATGACACAGTGGAGGAGGACCTCTTTCTTCCGCATCTCGCTATCGAGCCGCTGGAGTGCGATCACATTTTCCCGGGCGATCTGCAGGCGCTCTTTGTGAGCCTCGTAGTCCTCACCCAAACGCTCGAGGAGCAGCGCGGCACGGCCATCGAGCACCATCGCCCGCGCCTCCAGCTGGAGGTCATCGCCCTCCACCCAAGGTCCGGACGACAGCGCGCCCTCCCCCGTTCCCCCGGCTGCCCAAAACTCCTCCGCGTCGACGAGGAAGTTCTCCAAAAAAGGCGATTCGTCGACCGCCAGCGGGTCCGTCTCCCCCGGCCAGTCGGCCAGCCACCGCGGGGCGCTGGCCGCCAGGCGCAAAGATCCGTCTGGCGAGCGTTCGTAGAGGGCGATACCGAGCGAGGGCGGGAGCGCTTCGGCGAGGGGGCGCGGGGACGTAGAGGGGTTCACGGTCAGGAATGCGGCATGAGTGGATCTAACCTTGGCTGGCGGGGGCAAGGGTTGCGCGACCGAGGACTTCGAACAGCGCCTCGACGCCCGCCCCGTCTTTCGCACTCGATTCGGCGATCGTCCAGCCTTTCGCCTCGAGCCCGCTGCGGGTTTCCCCATCGACCTCCCAGCTTTCCTTGAGGTCGGATTTGTTGAGAGCGAAGAGGAAGGGCAGCGACCCGACGGCATCCACCACGCGGGCATGGATGTCGATGGCCGCCTCGACCGTGGGCATCCGGGTGCCATCCGCCACGAGGAGGAAACCGGCTGCCCCACGGAGGTAACTCATGTTCATCCGCTGGAAGGCGTCGTCACCCGCGAGGTCCCACAGCACGAGCTCCACCTCCTCCCCGTCGATATGCAACGACTTCTTATCGATCTTTACCCCGACCGTCGTCTGGTACTTTTCCGCGAACATGCTTTTTACGAAGCGGGCGACGAGGCTCGTCTTCCCGACCCCGGACGTTCCTAGCATACAGATTTTCTTTTTGATCATTGGGGTGTGGGGAACGATGCGATGACGCGGAAGCTCACGCGGCGGTCTGAGAGTTCGGGTTGGGGAGGATCGGTCGGGGTGAGCTGTTCCGGTTCACCGAGCCCAACCGGATGCATGATGGCACTATCAAGTCCACACGACAGCAAAAATTCGCGAACTTTTTCCGCCCGCGCGAGGCTGAGCGCCGCGTTGTCGGCCTCCGAGCCGACCGGGTCGGCATAGCCGCGGATCTCGAGCCCGAGCTCCGCGCCGAGGCGGTTCGCCGCGCCGGAGCATTTCCGGATCTCCTCGGGGAGACGCGACAGTGCGGCGAACCCTTCGGTGGCAAAATCTGAACGGTTGGCCAGGAAGTAAATGTGGGCATTCTCGATGATCGACTGCGCCTCGGCGAAGTCCCTCGAATCGACGTCGGTCAGCCCCTCGCTATCCACCGCCTTGATGCCGGCGATCCCCTCCGCCACCTCGTGCGCGCGAAGCGACCAGCGGTGCGAGCTTTCGCCGGTGAGCAGGAGCACTCCCGCAGGGGTCACCTGGGCCTCGACCGACTCTGGGATGCCGATCGAATCGGTGAAGCGCTGGAGCAATACCCCCGGCTCGTAGCGGATGGCCAATCCGGCGACGTCGATCTCCCTGACACCCGGCACCGACGCCGCCTCGCCCTGCACCGTCTTGACCCACGCTTCGGGAGCTTCCCCCGAGACCGTCAGAATGCCGTCGGCCACCGCGAGATCCACCCCGTCCGGCAAGACAAACTTCTCCAGGACCCGCGCGAGAACGAGGTCGGGATCATAGCTGACCACGAGGTTATCGTCTTCGGAAAACTCGGTGACGCCGGGGGTGCGCACGGCGTCGGTGCGCAGGCGCGCGAGCCACTCGTAGGGTGCCGTCCCCGAGACATGGAGGGTGCCGTCGCCGAACCGGATACGCGCGCCCTCCGGCACGCCGAAGCGGACCGCCACGCGCTGCCGGACGCTCGCCGGATCGAGGGCGATGAACTCGTCCCAGGCAAATACCACTTTGGCGGGATCGACGCGGGCGATCACCGCCAGCTCCACCGGCTCCGCCGCGAGCGGGTCGCGGACGCCCGCGATCCGGGAGTCGGTGAACCAGTTCTTCTCCGAGGAGGTCACCGCGATCCCCGGAGCCGCCTCCAGCGAGTGCACGAAGTCCCGCCATCGCAGCACCTCGCGCCCGAAGAAAAATCCCCCGGCGAGCAGTGCGGCAGCCCCTGCCCCCACCACCGACCATCCCCAGATATTGCGCCCCTCCTTGCTCGCTTTCCGGTAGCGCGCCTGGATGCACGCCTCCAGGTCCGGACGGAGCACCTCGAACGGGTCGGTATCGCCTTCAAATTTTGCGATCTCTCGCCCCATTCGCGCATGGGCGCCGTCGACGGCGTCTTGGAAGATCGCCCGCAGCTCGGGGGCAGGCATGCCCTTGATCGCCCCGGCCAAATAGGCGTGCTTCCCGGGTGCGATCCAAACGTTGAGGCTCTCGCTGCTGTCGGTGGGATCCTCGTACTCGAAACCCCGAACGGTCTGGGAATCGACCCGGAAACTGTCGCGCCCGAAATCCTCGATGGCGCTGAGCATCCCGGCCACCATATCCGAGCCCATGGCGGAATCCGGGTCCGAAGAGACCTGGAGCAGCGAGATGCCGGTCTCGCGATGGACGAGAAAGACCTCCTGCACCTTGTAGACGACGCTGTGCGCGAGCACCACCTCGGCGAATGTCCGCCCGGTGCGCAGCGCCTCTATCCGCCACTTGATCCCTTGCCAGGACAAGCTCTGCTCCATGGTCTGGTTGAGCGACTGGACGAGGCCGCGCATGGCCTCGGCGATGGCGCGGCGGACGAGCGGCCCGATGATGGGGAAGAGCGCTTCCACTACCGGCGCCGGATCCCGCTCGATGGATGACTTGATCGATCCCGAGACGATCGGCTCCAGGCTCTCCGCGAGCCGCCCCCCTCCCTCGCGGTCCCAACGCACCGCGGCCGGGAGAATATCGGCCACGTCGCGGATCCGCTGTCCCCGGTCGTCGAGACGCTCGTTCAGCTGCCGCAGCTCTTCCTGCTCCTCGGACAGGAGGCGCTTCCGGAGCTGTTC